>JALREU010000055.1 GCA_023256705.1 Rickettsiales bacterium | reverse complement strand
ATAAATTTTATTTTCTGCTTTACATTTTTTTACACCTTTTAGCATATAGCCATCAGTCACTCCTGCACATGCAAAAATTACATCGCCTCTAGCCATATCTTTAACAAGATATTTTTTGTTTATATCTTTGATGCCCATTTTTTTAGCTCTTTCGATTTGTTTGGTGTTGTTGTGAAAAACTAATCTACCCATCATTTGTCCGCCTATAACTCTAAGTGCAGCCGCAGCCAATACTCCTTCAGGAGCACCACCTGTTCCCATATAGGCATCGATTTTAGTATGACCTGAAGTGCAGGCAATTACTCCGGCAACATCTCCATCACCGATAAGACGAACTCTGGCTCCAGCTTCGCGAACCTTGGCAATAAGCTCTTCGTGGCGAGGGCGGTCGAGTATCATTACCGTTAATTCATTGGTGCTACATTTTTTGGCTTTAGCAATATTTTGAATATTAGTTTTTGCGGAATCATCGAGGTCGATTATATCTTTAGGAAGACCAGCTCCTACAGCGATTTTTTCCATGTAAACATCTGGGGCATGAAGAAATCCACCATTTTCAGCAAATGCAATTACCGCCAATGAAGATTCTCCAGCATTAGCACAAATGGTAGTTCCTTCAAGAGGGTCAAGAGCAATATCAACTTTTGTTTTACCTTTGCCAACTTTTTCACCAATGTAAAGCATTGGAGCCTCATCGCGCTCACCTTCGCCAATTACGATGGTGCCATCAATATCCATCTTATTTAAATTTTGTCGCATTGAAACTACAGCTTCATTATCAGCGGATTTATTATCGCCCATGCCGATCCAGTCGTAACAGGCAATTGCAGCTTTTTCAACAACATTTATGATTTGCGAGGATAGAGAGGTAAGCATAAATTTATGATAAAAAATTTAAAAGAGGAGCTTTAAGTGGTGTTAGTAAAAATTAGCTAGATAATTTTTGCTCTTTAAACTCAACATGTTTGCGCACGATTGGGTCATATTTGCTGAAAACCATTTTTTCGGTTTTTTGCTTAGGGTTTCTTCTTGCTAAGTAATAAAAGCCAGTGCCAGCACTGCTAACCATTTTGAATAAAATGGAATTTCTTTTAGATTTAGATGCTTTAGGTTTGCCTGCCATAATGGACTCCTTGAAATTAATTGAGTTATTTAGATTGTTAATTTTATTTTGCCAATTTTTCCACATTTAATGTCTTTAGTCAAGAGTTTAATTTGATTTGATAAATTTTTCAAAAAAAATTAATTGTTAATTTAATTTGTTTCAAAAAAAACCTAGTTTATCAAAAACCAAAAAATCCAATAGATTAGATTTGAGTTTTTAAAAAAATTGAAAAAAATTTAAAATAAAATATTAATCATAAATCAAATTATTTCAAAAAATGAAAAATTATCCAAAAAAAGCATTTAGCTTAATTGAAATTTCAATTGTTATCTTAATCATCGGTTTATTAATAGCCGGCATTTCTAAGGCTGCAGATATGCTCGCAGACTCTAGGCTTAAAAGTGCTAGGTCGATAGCAAGAGGATCTATTGTTCCAAGATTATCAAATTTAGTATTGTGGTTGGATGTTAGTCAAGTCGATTCTTGGCCCGATAATAAGCGCGGAACTCAAGCTTATACGTCATCAACATTCACTGATTTAAATCCACAAACCCCTCCAACAGTTGGTTTTAAATTTACAGGAAGCTTTAATTACACTGAAAATAATGGTTCTAACTTACCTTATTTAAGACCAAATGCCGATATTTCTGCTCCTTCAACTGCGGTGCCTTATTCGTCATTGTTTGATTTAAATGGTAGAGGCTATACTATATTTGTTGTTGCCAAGAAAAAAGCTAACCAACCTCTTTTTGCTTTTTGTAGTGTGGCAGCTTGTAGTGCTGCTGGTTCTAAAATATTGTTGGAATTTAATGCTTCAGGTGTAGCTAAAATGACTTATCCTAAAACTGGCTCTGTTGATGAAACCGCCACTGCATCTGCTGCATCAGATTTTGATTTTGGTGGTGATAAAATTGATATTATTACTGCAACTGCTAATGGTTCAAATGCAAACATTTTTAGTTTTGGTAAAAATCTTGGAAAACCAGCCACTGCCGCTCCTTTAGTTGGTTTTGTTAATGGATTATTTGTCTTAGAAAATGGAGCCGAAATTTATGAAATCATTGTGGTTGGAGAGTTCATGGAAGATTCAATGAGACAAAAAGTTGAAAAATATTTATTTGACAAATATTCGGTTCCAGTTGATTCTAATAAGAGAGGAGTTACTGCTTTTTCAGCAACCTAGTTTATGAAATTAAGCTTGAAGAAAGCTTTTAGCCTGATCGAAATATCCATAGTTATATTAATTGTGGGTATTTTGATTGCAGGCATATCCAAGGCAATAGATTTAATAATAGATTCAAAGATAAATTCAGCAAGGTCAGTTACCAAAGGTTCGCAAATCATCAGAATTCCAAATTTAGTTTTATGGCTAGAAACCTCTACATCAGAATCATGGCAAGATAATAAAAGGGGTGAGAGCGAATATAATAGCACCGCCAATAAGCCAGTTTTTTGGAATGATTTAAATCAACAAATTTCTTCCGATTTAGGTTTTAAATTTACTGGCAATTTTTATTATAAGGATGGAGGCTTTTCAACTCTACCAAGTTTAAAGCCTTTGGGTGCAATAGATTCAAGTAAATCAATAAATTATTCAAGTATTTTTGATGAAAATGGTTTTACTATATTCGCTGTAGTTAAGCCATCAGCTAGTAAATCGATTTTAAAATTTTGTCCACAAACTTCAAATGTCACTACTTGCACTGGAAATTCCCAGTTATATTTGCAATATGATGTTGATAAAAAAGCTAAAATTACTTTTACAGGAGCTTCGGCACCCGCAACTGTTGTTGCTGATATAGCCTCTAAAGCCAAGGATGGCAGTGGCAATGAAATTGAAATTATTAGCGTAGTTGGAAATGAAAATAATGTTAATATTTTTTCTAATGGCATTGCTTACAAAAATTCTACAGCAACGCCATATAAGCGACAAGATTATATTGGTTTTTTTAATATTGGTTCCGATGCAAATGGAGTTGAATATTATGAAATTATTGTATTGGGCACAAATTTGTCTGATAATTTTCGCTACAAAGTGCAAAAATATTTAGCAGAAAAATACGGTGTAAATGTTCCTGAAAATTCTTTTGTTAATTAGTATTTATCAATTTTTTGGCAGTGCTAATTGCTTCGTTGCTCACATCTTCTCCAGATAACATTCTAGCGATTTCCAAGGTTTTTTCTTCAGCATTTAAAATTTTGATGAAGCTGTTGATTTTTCCATCTTTTTCGGTTTTACTAATTTGATAATTTACATCGGCTTTACTGGCGATTTGTGGATGGTGGGTCACTACTAAAATTTGTGATTTTGTTGCCAGTGATTTAAGTCTTTTGCCGACAGCGTCACAGGTGCTTCCGCTAATTCCTGTATCGATTTCATCAAAGATCATGGTTGGAACCGATTTTACATTTATTAATGCAACTTTAAGTGCCAACATAAATCTTGATAATTCTCCACCTGAAGCGATTTTAGTGATTTCATCAAAGGAGTTTTTGTTAAGTGATGCTTTAAATTTAACTCTTTCAAAACCGTTTAAAAAATATTCCTGTTGTTGATTTTCATTTTTTAAACTAATTATTTCTACCAAAAATTTAGTGCCTTGCATTTTTAGAAAATCTAACTCTTCTTCGACTTTTTTTGCTAATTCAATCGCTGATTTTTTTCGTTTTAGTGATAATTCTTCAGCAATTTTATGAAATTCTTTAAGTAATTTTATTCTGTTTTGCAAAATATTTTGCGACAATTGTTCTTCATTAATGATTAAGTCTAGCTGGTTTTGGCATTTTATGGCAAATTCATTTAATTCTGAAATTTGACATTGATGTTTTTTTGCTAAATTTCGAAGCAAAAATAATCTTTCTTCGATTTCTGGAAGCGAGTCTTCATTGGCATTGATTTGTCGTAAAATAATCTCAATATTTTTTAGATCATCTTGGGATTTTTCGATAAATTCTTCGTTATTAATGCTGATTTGGTTAATCGATTCTTGATATTCGCTAAGGTTATTTTCAATTAAATTATGATTTCTAGAAATAATTTTTTGGCAATTAATAATGTTAATTTGAACTTCGTTTAAATTATTTTTGACTTCACCAAAAAAATTATTAATTTTATTTTTAGCATTAATTTGGTCTTTTTTTTGAACCAATATTTCTTCTTCATTTTCAATGATTGAGGCTTGATTTATCTCGTTTATGGTGTGGTTTAAAAAATCTTGTTCGCGTTGAATTTTATCTTTTCTTTCTTGATATTGAGTAATTTTTTGATCGATATTTGTAAGTTCTTCATAGATTTTTTTTAAATCAAGACATAATTTTTCATTTCCTGCAAATTCATCTAATATTTTTTGATGAGTTGCCTGATTTAGCAAGCCATGCTGTTCATGCTGACCATGAATTTCAACAAGAGTTTCACCAATTTTTGCCAACAAATTAACTCCAATTATGGTGTCATTGGCAAAAATTTTATTAAGATTTTCGGCGATGTTTCGGCGAATGATTAAGCTATTTTCTTCATCAAAATTTATAGAATTTTCGGCAAGAATTTTTTTGCAATTTTCGTTATCGCTAATATCAAATTCAGCAATTACTGAGGATTTATTGTCGAAGTTTCCGATTAGTCTTTGATTGGAGCGAAAGCCAATTATTAAACCGATGGCGTCGAGTAAAATTGATTTTCCTGATCCAGTTTCGCCCGATAAAATGCTAAGACCTTTTTGAAAATTTATTTCAGCCTTATTAATTAAAACAATATTGTTTATTGCTAAAAATTTTAACACTTTACACTAATTAAATTTTATATAAAATATGAAAATATTTTAATTTTATAATTAAATTCTACAAATAAAATTTTTAAGTTAAAAATGTTTAAGTTGGATAAAAAATTGCAAGAAGATAGTTTTTATTTGGGCGATTTAGATTTGTCGGCGGCTCTTCTAATGAATGATGCAAATTATCCATGGATTATTTTGGTGCCAAAAAAACCTGATTTGAAAGATATTATTGACCTAGATTTCAATGACCAAATTATTTTGCTAAAAGAAATAAATTTTATTGCCCAAATTTTAAAACAAGAATTTAAGTGCGACAAGCTAAATATCGCTAATCTTGGTAATGTAGTTTCGCAACTTCATATACATATTATCGCCAGAAATACCCATGATAAAACATTCCCAAGGCCAGTCTGGGGCAATGCCGAAAGTGTAAAATATTGCGGGGCAAATCTTACAAAAATTTTAGAAAAATTACAAAATAAAATCCAAAAATATCATGAATCATAAACTTGAAAATCCAAGCGAAAATTCTAATCAACTCAGAAAAATCCTTTATCGCTCTTTGCATCGAGGTTGTAAAGAAACTGACTTTTTGCTTGGAAATTTTTTTGAAGCAAATCAAAACAATTTAGTAGAATTTGATCTAAATCTATGTGAAAATTTTTTGCAGGAAGATGATTGGGAAATTTATGATTGGATTTTAAATAAGGTAAAAACCCCAAATCATTATCAAAAATTAATTTCGGCAATTCAAAAATTTCACCAAATATATGAAAACTATTAAAAAAGCTTTTACTCTTGTTGAACTTTCTGTCGTTATAATTATTGTTGGAATTCTGATTACAGGAATATATAGTGCAATGGATTTGTATGATGATTATAAAAAAAATATTTTTAAAAAAACCGATAATTTATTTAAAAGTAAATTATACTTTGATTCTAATAATATAGTCTTTCACATTGATGCCTCTGATAGTAAAACCTATTTTAATGATTCTTCCGTAACTAAATTAGTTGATAATCAAAAAATATCGGCAATTTATAATATAATTCCTATTAATTTAAAAACTAAAAATATTGAATCTGGTATTAATAAGCTAGTTAATGCAAACTCCTCTTCACAGCCAATTTATAATGCAAAGGAATTAAATGGATTTCCGTCTATAAAGTTTTTTGATGGAGCTACAAATCTCTTTTTTAATCAATCTGTTTATGGTTATGATTTTTTTGATAACACTTCAGATGGCAACACTTTTACGTTTTTTATAGTGTATTTATTTCCAAATGCATCTAGCGATAGGTCTGGTTTGTGGACATGGGGAGGGGTTTATTCGGGTTATTATCGTTCTGGAGATTTGGGTCTAGGAAAAAAGTTAAGTGTTAATTTTGCTGGATGTTGTTATTGGGATAGGGTTTATTCAGTTGATAATCCAGGCATTGGAAAGCCTCAAGTGGTTTCTATTAGAAAGTCGGGTTGCAATATATCCTTTAGAAGCAACGGTAAATTAGTAAATCAAAATTTATCCGGCAACAGTTGTCATGGGGTTGGACCAGATATAACCAATAATTTGACATTGGGAAATTTTGAGGGATATTTGGGGGAATTAATAGTTTTTAAAAATAATTTAAATGACTCCGATGTTAAAAAAATAGAGAATCAACTTATGCAAAAATGGCATATCAAAAATTAATTTTGGCAATTCAAAAATTCCATCAAATTTAACTAAACCAGCTTCATAATTTTGCCATAATTTACTGCAACCTTATTGTAAAGCTCAAGCTCCATAACCGCTGTGTTAAATAGGTTGATGGGGATTTGCAGTTGCGAAATTAGAAAATCAATATTGGTTGGTTCGGTGTTTAATTTGTTAAGGATTTCTTCGCCAGCAACGCCAATCTCGTCATTGGAAAAATTATAATCTTTTTTGATTTTGGAAATTGTTGAAGCTTTTTTCATGAGGTGATTTTTTTTCGATGTAGAATTTAAAATATCTTCAACCTCAGTGATAATATTTGCTCCATCTTTAATTAAGCGATTGGTGCCTTGGCATCTTGGGTCAAAGGGCGAGCCAGGAACTGCAAATACTTCGCGATTTTGTTCCATTGCATGTTTGGCGGTTGCCAAACTGCCAGATTGAAGACCCGCTTCAATAATTACGGTGGCAACAGATAAGCCAGAAATTAGTCGATTTCTTTGTAAAAAATTTGAACCTTTTGGTTCGAAGCCAAAAGACATTTCAGACAAAACTAAACCACAATCGGCAATTTGATGATATAATTTGGTGTTTTCATGTGGGTAAATATTGTTAATTCCGCCCGCTAAAACTGCGATTGTTCCGCTTAAAATTGAGGCTTCATGAACTGCGGTATCAACTCCTCGTGCCATTCCAGAAACACTAACGATTGAACTTTGTCCAAGAAGCAAAGCAAATTTTTTGGCATATGAAATTGCATTATGCGATGCATTGCGAGGTCCAACAACTGCGATTTTTTCGCCATTGAGTAATTCTAAATCGCCCTTAACTGAAATAATTGGTGGGGCATCGCTAATTTCTTTGAGCAATTTTGGGTAATTAGGGTCGCTGTGAAGAATGATTTTAGCGCCAAATTTTTCGGTTAGCTCAAATTCTCTCTCGGCGTTGAGGCGATTGCATAATTTTACATGGCGATTGTTAATTTTGCTGACCTCATTAAAATTTTCTATGGCATTTCTGGCAGTGCCAAATTTTTCTAGAATTTTATAATAGGTAATCGGACCAATATTTTCAGAGCGAATCAATTGGATATTGTCAATAATTTCTGCTTGAGAAATGTTTGAGATATTTTCTAAATTTTTTGTTTTCATGTGGCGAAGGGTTTAAATTAATATGAGATAAATTTAATGTTAATTGAAATTAAAATAAAACTTTTCTAAATTATTTAATGAAAAAACATAGCTTGCAAGAAATTTTAAAATAAATTTTTATTTTATTTCAAAATAAAACATTTTGAGAACATCACAAAAATAAAATATCTTATAAAACCTATTTATTGTTTTATTTTATATCCAATTCTAAACATTCTATAAATCACTAATCCAAGCGCCAAATTTATGAAAATAAGATAAATTGCACCAATTGTAAGATTGCCATCATTATGGCCAGTAATGCCATATCTAAAGCCATCAATCATGTAAAAAAATGGATTAAAATGCGATATATTTTTCCAAAATTCTGGCAAGGAATTGGTCGAATAAAAAGTACCTGATAAAAAAGTTAATGGCGTGATTAAATAACTCGTCATTGCCGACATTTGGTCGAATCCTTCCGATAAAATTCCACATAAAACCCCAAGAAGCCCCAGCAACATACAGCCAATAAATAAATAAAAAAAGGTAATAAAGAAATTATGAAATCCAAGTGGTACAAAAATCAAGATGGTCAAATAAGCTACAATCCCAACACAAATGCCACGTATAATTGCTCCAAGCGTAAATGCTAGCAGTAATTCCATTGCCCCAAGAGGAGGAATTAGATAATCGACAATATGCCCCATCACTTTACCCATCACAAAAGATGAGGAAGAGTTGGCGAAGGCATTTTGGATTGAAGCCATCATAATCAGACCCGCCGACATAAATATCGCAAAATCAACGCCTTCAATAGTTTGAATGTGATTACCAACGGATAAATTAAAAACCGCTAAGAATAGAACTATGTTGACTACGGGCGAAAATAGTGTCTGATGATAGACTTTAAAAAAACGATAAACTTCTTTTTTTAGAAGAGTGAAAGTTCCAAACCAATTTGTCGACATAAATATTTTTGTTTAAATTTAGTAAAATGATGATAAAATTTTTATAATAGAATTAAATTATCACAAAAAATCATAATAAATTTTAAAATGAGTATAGAAAATATTTTATCTGATTTCAATTTACAATTTGAAAATGTTAAAAATAAAAATCAGCTTGAGGAAATTCGCGTGCAGTTTTTGGGGAAGAAATCAGCTTTGAATGACCTATTTGTAACATTAAAAAATCTTTCGGCGGAAGAAAAAAAATCTTTTGGCGCTCAGATAAATGAAGCCAGAAACTTAATAACGCAAAAAATTGATGAGCAAAAAATCATTTTTGAAAATGCCGAGTTAGAACAAAAATTAATCGCGGAAAAAATTGATATTTCCGAGCCAGTTCGTTCGCAAAATCAAGGCTTGATTCATCCGATAAATAAAGTTATGGCGGATATTGAAAATATTTTTAACGCTCTTGGCTTTGAATTTGCTCAAGGTCCAGAAATCGAAGATGATTTTCATAATTTCACCGCTTTAAATATGCCAAAAGACCATCCCGCTCGGCAAATGCAAGACACTTTTTATCTAGAAAATTCTGAACTTTTACTTCGAACTCACACTTCAAATACACAAATTCGTAAAATGTTAAACTCAAAGCCACCGCTTAGAGTTTGTGCTTTGGGACGAGTTTTTCGTCGCGACTCCGACCAAACTCACACGCCGATGTTTCATCAATTTGAAGGTTTTGTTGTCGATAAGTCAGTGCATATGGGGCATTTAAAGGCAACACT
>JALREU010000054.1 GCA_023256705.1 Rickettsiales bacterium | reverse complement strand
ATTATAATGTTTATTTGCATAGCAACCGCAGTTATTACTTGCTTCATAGTGCCCAGAACTGCCACAGTCTCTGTAATATTCGGTACGAATATCGTCTATGTCATCATTTGCATTAGTATCCCATGTGTCATTATTATGATTACAATAAACATTTACAAGCCTAGCAATATCAGAGTAGTACCAAACTGCAAGACCCCAAAAGCCCCTCGAGCAGGTAAATTTATATCTTGTATAATCATTCCATCGTTGAATACTAGATAATTTATTTATTCTACCTGTTAACTGAGTTATAGTATTATCACCTCCATATGAACCCCATGATCCATTATAATAACTATCTTCATAGCCATATACTCCTGGGCTATGACCTGTATGTGGGCAAGAACAATAAATTTGTCTTTTTCCATAGTCATAACCATTACAATTGTCCTCTCTTACCCAATTTCCAGTAGCAACCCCCCCGCATACGCGGGTATCAGAATAGGCATTGGATATAAAAAATTCTTTTGATATTTTTTGGAAAATATTTTTAATTGAATTTTTTATGCTTTTATGATTTGAAGCAAGATTGATATTTTTATAATAATCTTGTTCATCAAAGATTTGGCGATTAGAATTCTTGGCAAGAATTATATCGAAAATTTTATCATTATTTTTGTTTTGATATTTGGTGGGTTTTTTGATATTGTTTGTAGCAAAAATATTTTGGTAAGATTTTTTTTGTTTTTTAGCAAGCAATTTTGAGTTAATTTTCTTAGTCAAATTTTGAGTTTTGCTAGAAATTAAAATTTTATTTGGCAAATATTTATCTTCAATTTCAGAAACGACAGCAGAAGATGAAGGTGAAGAGGTAAAGCATCCAGTTTTTCCAGCTTTGCCACCGCCACCAACATGAACCTTAAAGCTTTTGCCAGCTTCGATACGGAATTTGCCTCGAATTCTTGAGCCAGAGTTGCCGTCAGTGCCAGGTGCGATCGCTTCTCCACCACCGCCACCGCCACCACCGGTAATATCGTAATCAACATAGAAATAAATATCGGTTTTGCCAATTACTGATGATAAGGTTGGAACATTGATTGTATAAACTCCCGGTGTGGTATAGGTGTAGACGGTTTTGCTGGCTTCAGCAGTATTATCTTCTGGGGCAACTTTGATTATTGCTAAACCACTTTGTCCATTAAATAATCCTGTATCATTTTGAGTTATATCTACTTTTCTTCCGCCATTGGCACCCAAAGAAACCTCGCATAAGGTTAAATGTAAATTTTGATCGCAATAAGAATTGCCATTTTGACTTGGAGTTAAGTTATAGGAATTAATGCCATTGGTGTTTGTAACTAAAATTGATCCAGCTAATGCAGATGAGTTACCACCTCCGCCACCACCTGTTCCACCGATTTCTTCAATTGTGGCATCATCGCCATTTTGACCATTGCCTAGATTTTGTTGGCAAGATGGTGGCATATAGCTATCGTAATTTAAGAAATCTGTAAGTGAAATATTGCAGGTGTTTTTTCCGATACATTTTAAAGCCAATACTAATTTGGAATATAAGAAATCGCAATTATTAGCGCTATCAATTCTTAAATTTTCTTCGATGGAATAATCAGGAGTTCCGAAACTTGCAAAAGTTATTTTACTCCAAATTGAATCGGTTGGTGCATTTAAGGTTAAGGTGTTGGCATTGAATAAAGAAATTACTTTTTCAGATGAAACAGCTGATGATGAAGATAATGAATTATAAACTTGTTTGATTTTAAAGGCATATTCTTTACCTTGTTGGTTATCATCTGATGGAGCTGGAAGAGGTGTTGAGGCTGATACGGTATAATCGGCGCCGTTGATGGTCTCGATTATGCTATCAAAATTATCCACGGTTATACCAATATCTTTATTTCCAATGCCAAAATCTTTTTTAGTTCCTTCATTATCGTTAATTGGGTCATAAGGATAGGCAAAAGTAGTGGTTCCAATACAAGCTCTTGCGGTAGAAATAGCTGACTGACCAATTCTTGGAGATGATTTATTCCAAACGGCAAAGCCATGACCTCGATCATTACCAACGATTCCGTTTATCTCACTGCAATCTGAAACGCAGCCATTATTTAAATTTGTCCAATTACCAAGATGATCGCAAACCATTGATGGACTTGCACCTAATGATAAGTAACCTAGTTGAGTGTTGCAGGTTCCATAGACCAAATGCTTATCTAAAATATCTTGCGTATTTGGAACATATAAATAATTTTTACTTCTTAAAGCGTATCCTGATTCAAAAATTGCACCACCAGATTTGGACCATAATTCTTTGAGATAGCCGTCTCTTGAGGTATCAAGTTGAACATATTTCGAAATTGTAGTATTGTAAGAGAATGCGTAAATTTTATCTTTTTCAATGTTGGTTATTTTGGTAGTGCCATCAGCTAAATATAATGTGTAAGGAGTTTGAGTGCTTGAATAAATCACATTTATAGTGGCTTTTCCAGTGATATTTTCAGATAATGTAAATGAGATTTTTTCTTGAATTGTGGAAAAAAGAGATTCGGCAGTTCTGATGTTGGCAACACCTGCTGTATTATTGTCGATGCTAATGCCAAAACTGTTGAGATTATATGCGCCTGCATCTGCTGGTGATTCAAAATTTAAGGCAGGGCAAGTTATTCTTTGACAAGGATTGGTAACTTCTTCCCAAATCCCTAATTGATTGCATTTTCTAGATGGGGTGATTCCATCAGTATAGGAAGAGGCGGTTATTTTTCCAAATAATGACATAATTACTTTTCTTTTATCTTGATCATCCGATGAAGAAGATGAGCTAAGTGAGTTGATGTAAGAGATAAGTTGCGAAGATCCATCTTTAGGGGTCATGCCTAAATAGTTGGCGCTAGAGTTTTCTTTTCTGAAGCCAACATTACATGAAATGAAACTTCCATTTACTTTAGAGGTTCCGTAAATATTTTGTGCATTCCATGTTCCATATCCATGAACCTTACCAATTAATGACTTGAAAATTTTAGGTGGGTCATAATTTGCGGTATATTCACCCAAATCATTGGCGCCATTTGATGAGGTTATTAAGGCAGGACAGCTATATTGGATACATTCATTAGTAAAGTTACTCCAGCCTGAAGCGGTGCAAGTAGCGATTGGCGTGAGTGCGCCATTTTTTTGATAAAAACCACTGCACGTTCCTTCAATTGAGTTTCCAATAAAAGCAATGTTAAATTCACCATGACCATTTGGATCTTGAAAACGATTAATATGAGATTGATCAGGCGTATCTAAATTTAATAAATAAAACGGGTCAGAGCGATCTGGATTTGGAGTGGTGACAAAAGAAATTGGTGGACAGCCTTGTAAAAATTTGGTATATTCAAAACATAAATTTGCCCCTATTTCTCTTGGTTTTGCCTCTCTAATTCTTTGATTTTCGGGAAGTGTTAATGCTTGTGACTCAGAAAAATTATATAAGGTGCAAGTTGGGAATCCAAAGCATTTTCCATCATAGCTTGGATCGCTTGGGATTGTTTCAACTAGATATTTCTTTAAAGCTGGGTCATCAAGAACATCTATTCCGCTTACAATACAAGCTTCGTTATTCCAGCCATAAAAATTTCCATTTGCAGGAGCATTAAATCCGTTAACAGTGCTGGTGTTTAGCTTTGAATTGGTTGGACTAAAAAGAAGACCTTTGAGGTTATTACATTTAGGAAGCAATACTTCATTGCAATATTTGCTAACTTTTTTCATGGTGGTTACCAAGGCTTCATTTCTTGGGTTTTTATTTAATTCAGCTATTAAATCGCGTTCATTTTCAATGCATTCAAAATTTAAAATTGTGCATTCATGTCTTTCAATACAGACTGGATAACCCTGATTTGAAATGTTTCCGAGGCATTTTTTTAATTCAAAAGTGTTTTCTAAATTTGTTAATTTTGGAATAGTGATAACATTCGGAGTGAAGCTTGAATAGGAAGGGTGATAAAACTTAACATTAAAATCAGTTTGATTATATAAGGTTTGATTTGATGGAGTGGCAGGGGTAACTGAGCTGACCGTTGCAGCGTTTGCCCTTCTTCTTGGAACGCAACTAATTAAACTTTCTTTGGTTTCGGATCCAACCACCTCTTTTTCATATAAACATACATTTGGCCTTTTTTCAATGTCGAATGATTTTTTCAAAAAGATGGTTTTAACAATTCCAGTGTAGTCAGTTAATCCAGCATTTCTTAAGAATACCTTATAATCAACGCTTTTTTCACTATCAAAATTTATTTTTATAATTTTATAATTTGTTTCGGCATTTGGGTCGGTTTGTAATGCAAAAGATGCAGATTTGTTGCCCCAAATTACTTTGACCGCAGGGGTATAAAAATCAGTATCTGGCGAGCTATCACAAACAGGGGTTCCAGCGCTTCCTCCTCCAGTAAAACAGGTGTCGTCTATTAATAAGCTTGGAATAAATAAAGAAGGAGCAGTTCTTCTGCTTTCGACATTATTGTAAATCGGCGAAGGATGTCTTAAAGAAAATTTAATACAATCGGAAGTTTCATATTTTATTTTATTGTTAAAATTTAATCGCTGTATCGACATATTAGGTCTTAAAGGAGATCTAGACTGGACTGCCTCAGTTGGATATCCGAATTGATCAACATAATCCATACCATCATCATTTAAATAAAAATAATCAGTATTCCCATCTCTGGTTAAACTCATATCCCAATTTCCATTAGAATTTGGTGGTTGCAAAATATTTCTAACAATTTTTGAAGTTCTCCAAACATTAACTTCGATCCCATCTTTGTTGGTATCAAAGCCGTTGATACAATTTCCGGTTGAAGTATCGTATATTCCACTTATACAAATTTTTTTAAATAATGTTTTAGTGACCGTTCTTGAGGTACCGGAAGAAGTTGCGGTAATACTTTTGTAATTGCCTGTCGGTACAATAAAAAATTCATCACCATTAAAGTAACTCGGAGAAAAATGCTTGGTAGTGACCCCTTTAAATTCAAGTACTGAGCAGATATAATTATTTCCTGGATCTGGGATAAATGATCTAATTCTAGCATTTTCTAGCGCACTACCGTTATTGCTTAATTTAACTGCGCATTTAGGAAATTTTTTTTGAACAGAGCAATATTTACGACCTCCTCTGGAAGTTCTGCAATTACTTGATAATTCATATGGGTATTGCTCCTTAAAACTTTTTTCGTCGGATATACAATTTTCAGTCATTGCTCCGCTCTCATCGGTGATTACTTGAATTTCATTGCAAATATCAACTCCACAATTTTTTGTGCAAAGTTCCAAAAAACCACTTCCCAATCCACTGCAATTTGCTCTACATCTTCTTCTGCCACATGATTCATCAGTAATTGCACCCGTTGACATTAACCTTGTACAGACCTTAAATTTATGAATAATTTTGTCATCTAGGCCATAAAATGATTGAACATCGCTTCCATAATATACTGCATCTTCAGATGGAGTTCCTCTAATATCATTTTTCATTCCGCAAATATATTCTGGAGAAATTGGGGCCTGACCAAGATCCGCATCGTTTGTCCCTGGAGAGGTTGAAGCCCATATAATTCCACTCACACTATTATAATTGGCTTTAAGTGTATCTAGCGACATTAATATTTCGTCGCTTGGACTAACAATTTCAGCTGAAGTAAGTGAAGTTTTAAGTGGCATATAACTTGAGACATCGGTTAGATTAATTATTTTTTTAACACCACCTACTTCTTTGATGGCGAGTGGGTCAAGTGCTGGTTTAAAAAACCACGAGACACTTGAATCTGGCTCAAGGTTTCCTGCGCTTTGATTTAAATTTGTGCAAATCGAGTAAATTTGATTAGCGGCTTTGTTGCAATTGATGCCGGTTTTATAGCAATATTCTTGATTAGCAATGTTGCAATAGCAATTTTGCGAAGGTGAGCTATCGTTGCAGGTTGATGCAGTGCTTGTTGGTGCAAAACCATTTGAATTGCAATCATAAGGTGCCAATTTGGATATTTTATAATCGACGCATGCAATTTTTTCAGAAATATTTGTATATTTACAAAGTGATGATCGATCAAAAATTGTTGTAATCGCAAATCTTTCATGTTCAGGTGTGTGTAATTCTCTTAATGCCGAATTGCTTGATCCTTGAAGAAAATTTAAAGAGTTATTAATTATAATATCTAAAAAAGGATAAGAACCGGTTGCGCTAGTTTGATAGTAACTTGAACCTAAAATTTTAACGATAGTTTCGGTGTCAAGATAATCTGGGGAGTTGCATGGTTTTTTTGCCAAGGTATAGTTTACGGTAAAATTATTAAAAGTTCCGTCATTAGCAAGTTGTTTGTAGCTAAAATTTGTGTAATCAGAAGTTGTGCAACCAGCTTGATCTGATATGCGCTCAAAAGCCATAATTGCATTTCGGGATTGTTTTAATTCATTTGCTGATAATTGATGACATGCATATTTTTTGCAATTCGGGGTATCTTTATTATTATGACAAAATGAGTTTATATAAGTAGGGGTAGCGCAGGTTAATTCAGCATTAGTGTCACTGTCAGTTGCGCATCTATTGGTACATCTTTTTGAAAGATTCGATTCGCCAGCCCCACATATTGGTAAATCTTGATAATCAATGCAATCTTCGCGAGTTGATGGTTGAGGTTTAGAAGTTTTGAGATAATTTGGGGTGGCTTGACCATTTGGAGTTCTAGGGGTTTTACAAAAAGGCATTACATAATCATTAAATTCCAATACGCAATTAGCCCCAACTATCCCTCCTGAAGAAGTTAAGCAAGATCTTAAGCAATTGAAGCCTTCCATAAAAAGTTGTGGATGTTTAATGGAATCTCCGGGAGCTTGGTTACAATCAGCCATGCAATTAACTCCAGGGCGTCTAAAAGCGCTATTTGGTATTGCATTACAAGGTGGTAATTTACAATTTAGACCAAGAACTGGATTGTCAACTTGGTGGCAATATGGTTTTAGAGTTGATAGACAATTAACTCCATCTGTTCCACCTTGGCATTCTATGGGGTCAAAATTTTTGGATGACGAAATATTTCTAAATACACTTGAATAATTTAAGCAAGTAACGCCGTTTATGGAGGTTGGGCATGGAGGTGGAATTGCTATCATGCAATCAATCCCAATATAATTTATGGCCATATCGCTAGTAGCTTGACATCTTTCTAAAACGCTTTCAAATGAAGTTGATAAATTATAGGATCCTTTTGGAGGTAAGTAATTGGTGTAAAAATTAGAAGTAACTCCATCTTTAGTGTATCGTAGATATTTTGCACCATTTTTTGAAGAGGTTTGAACAGAAACTGTTCCAGAAAAAGGTATTGCTGTAGCAAAAGATGTTTTGGAGTAAGTTAGTAAAATTAAGCAAAGAAGTAGCGAGAGGTAATTAGTCAAAAATTGTAAAGATGTTTTAAAATTTTTATTTATTTTCATTAACTAATTTACAAAAAAAATCCCCCCTTTCTTCAAAATTTTTCCATTGATCAAAAGAAGCGCAAGCTGGTGAAAGTAAAATATTTTTATTTGATAAATTACTTGATTTGCAATCTTTTAAGGCGGTTTCAAAAGCATTTTTTAAGTTATGGCAATCTTGATAATTTACATTATTTTGATGTAAAAATTTTGCAAAATCATTGGATGATTCGCCAATTAAATAGGCTTTAATAATTTTGGAAAAATAATGTTCAAGGCTATTAATTCCGCCTTCTTTTGCTCTTCCTCCAACAATCCAAAAAATATTATCATAAGATTTTAAGGCGTTTTCAGTTGATTCAGCATTGGTTGCTTTGCTGTCATTGATAAAGTTTATGTTATCGAAGCTAGCAACTAGTTGCATACGATGTTTTAAACCTGTAAAAGATTCAATAATTTTTATAATTTTTGCGATATTTTCCTGATTAAGAATATGATTTTTATGAAGATAACAGCAAATAATAGCAAGTGAGCAGGCAATATTTTGCATGTTATGTTCACCTTTTAATATTGGCTCAAAATCAAAACTAAATTTATTAGAAAAAATATTGATGAAAATTTTATTATTCAAAATTGAAATTCCTTCATTAAGATTTTGTTGAGTAGAGATAGCAATTAGGTTGGCACTAAAATTATTATCCTTAAAATCATGATAAATTTGATTAGTAATTTTATTGTCATAACCAATAATTGCATAATCACTTGCGGTTTGATTTTGAAAAATTCTTTTTTTGGATTTAATATAATTTTCTAGTGAGCCATGGCGATCAATATGGTCTGGAGTTATGTTCAATAGAGCCGAAATGTTAAATTTTATATCATTAATTAAGTCTAATTGATATGAAGAAGTTTCAAGAATATAATTAAAATTTTCTTGATTTTGTGGTAAATCAAACACTGGAATTCCAATATTGCCACCAACTTCGCTTTTTAAATTTAATTTTTTAAAAATATAGCCTGTTAAAGCAGTGGTGGTTGATTTTCCATTAGTGCCTGTAATTCCAATAAAAATATTATTTTGATGATTAAAATTATAAAAAATTTCTAAATCGCAAGTTAATTTGCAGTCATGTTTTTTTACTTCTTGCAAAATTTGGTGAGGTTTTGGATAAAATAATGGAATACCGGGTGCAAATGAAATAATAGAATTTTTGTTGTAGCTAATTTCTTCAGGATTTTTTAGGGTTAAATTCGGGTATTTATTTGCATTAATTTTTATAGCATCTGGATTATCGTCGGTTGCCACAATATCATAATTTTTGTTTTGCAAAAATTTTGCGGTTGAAATGCCTGAAATGCCCAGTCCATAGACAATATAATTATGCATAGAAATCTATTTTTTTTTAATATAAATTATCTGACCATTTTAATATTTTTAATAATTAAAAACAAGAAAGTTTTTACTATTAAAAATTATTGTATAGATTGGCAAAAAAAATGTAAAAAATTTTATTTTGATTTTTTTATTTAATTTTTTAAAATGATTGAAAAATTTTTTTAACTTATAAAATATTTGCAATGAAATCGGTCGAAATTACCCCAAAATTAATTAAAGATCATAATCTTACTGATGAAGAATATGCCAAAATAATTGAAATTTTACAAAGAACTCCAACCATTACCGAACTCGGAATTTTCTCGGCAATGTGGAGCGAACATTGCTCTTATAAATCTACAAAAAAATGGCTTAAAACCATGCACACTAAGGCTCCATGGGTAATATGCGGGCCTGGAGAAAATGCGGGAGTTATTGATATTGGTGATGGATACGCTGCTGTATTTAAAATGGAATCACACAATCATCCAAGTTTTATTGAGCCATATCAAGGAGCTGCAACTGGAGTTGGTGGGATTTTGCGCGATGTTTTTACGATGGGAGCCAGACCAATTGCCAATTTAAATGCATTAAGATTTGGTGAAATTAATCATCCAAAAACCAAACATTTAGTTAATGGAGTTGTTTCTGGAATAGGGGGTTATGGCAACTGTGTTGGGGTTCCAACTGTTGGTGGTGAAATTACTTTTGATAAAAGCTATAACGGAAATATTATCGTCAATGCAATGACTGTGGGTTTAGCCGATAAGGATAAAATATTTTATTCATCAGCCAGTAAGGTTGGAGCAAGTGTGGTTTATGTTGGGTCAAAAACTGGTCGCGATGGAATTAACGGGGCAGTTATGGCTTCCGATGAATTTAAGGAGGGCGATGAAGATAAAAGACCAACGGTTCAAGTTGGCGATCCTTTTGCCGAAAAATTATTGCTTGAGGCC
>JALREU010000053.1 GCA_023256705.1 Rickettsiales bacterium | reverse complement strand
ATTTTTAGAAAAATATTTGTAGATAATTCATCTAAAAGTTTTAACAAATTTTTCGCGACACTTTCAAAAGATATTAAAAAACACGATAATTGGCAATCACAATATTTTGAAATATTAAAATATATTTTAATTAACAGGAGTGGTAGCACTAAATTTCCAACCGATGAAGATTTTGAAAATGCTTTGATATATAACGAGATTTATAAATCAAAAAATCTATTTTATTTATTTGAAAATTTGGAAAATTTTAATTCGCCAATTCAAATTAAAATCGATGAATTAGAAATCGAACATATTATGCCAAAAACCTTGTCTAAAGATTGGCAACATAAATTGGGAGAAAATTATCAAGAAATTCATAAAAAATATTTAAATACACTTGGCAATCTCACTTTGGCTTCCTCGAGTCAAAATAAAAAATTATCAAATCACTCAAAGGAGCAAAAAGATAAAATTGATTATCAACAAAGTAAGTTAAAATTAAATTATAAGCTTGATGAAAATTCAAATTGGAATGCGGATTCTATTGTTTTGAGGGCAAAAGCTCTGGCTCGAGACGCCATCAATATTTGGCAATATCCAACTACTAGTTTTTTGGAAAATAAAATTGATGACAAAATTTTTGATTTGTCTTGTGAAGAGGATTTTTCGGGGTTAAGACCAGTTTTAATTGATATTAATGATGGAAAAATTGCTAAAGAAATTAAAACTTGGAGAGATTTTTTAAAAGAATATTGCAATTATTTCTATCAAAATTTTCCTCATGAATTTGATTTAATTTCTAAAAAAGATGAAATTCGAAAATATTTTGAATTAAAAAATATGCGAACTCCATTAGAATTTTCTAAAAATAAATTTGTTGAAGCAAATTTGAGTGCTAACATGATTTTTGATTTATGTCAAAAAATTTGTGAATATTTAAAATTAAATCCAGAAAATATAAAATTTAAACTTAAGAATTAGTTATAGCATTTTAATCATCGTTAATTCAAGGAAGTTTTCAAAAATTAAATTTGCTTAAGAAATTATTTTCTTTAAAATTGTTGAAAATTTTATTTTATGTAAGTTTTACCAATGCAAATTTCAAAAAATAATACTGATTCTTCAGTTAATTTAACCGCAAATTCACTCCCTTCTAATAATGCCAATTGGCAAATTGAAGAGGTGATTAAGCTATTTTCGATGCCATTTAACGACTTGATTTTTAAGGCTTCATCTCTTCACCGAGAATTTCATAATCCCAATCAAGTACAAATCAGCACTTTGCTAAGCATTAAAACTGGGGGCTGTCCAGAAAATTGCAAATATTGTCCACAATCAGCTCACTACGACACTGGCTTGCAAAAGCAGGCTTTAATGCCAATCGATGAAATTGTTGCAAGCGCAAATAATGCCAAAAAAGCGGGAGCAAGTAGGTTTTGTATGGGTGCCGCATGGCGAAGTCTTCATGATCGCGATGTCGAAAAAATTTGCGAAATCGTGCAAGCAGTCAAGGATACTGGCATGGAAACCTGCATGACTCTTGGCATGCTTACCGAAAAACAAAGTAAGCAACTTAAAGAGGCGGGGCTAGATTATTATAATCACAACATAGATTCTTCGGAAGAATTTTACGCAGAAATTATTTCCACTCGAAATTTTCAAGATCGCTTAAATACCTTAAAAAATGTTCGCGAAGCTGGAATGAATGTGTGTTCTGGTGGAATTGTTGGAATGGGCGAAACTCGAGAAGACCGTGCAAAAATGCTAATAATTTTGGCAAATTTACCCAAACAACCCGAGTCGGTGCCAATAAATATGCTTGTTCGAGTTAAGGGAACGCCTTTGGAAAATACTCAAGAACTTGATCAATTTGAATTTATTCGAACCATTGCCGTTGCCAGAATCATGATGCCTAAATCCAAAGTTCGACTTTCGGCAGGCCGAGAAGAAATGAATGAACAAACTCAAGCCTTGTGTTTTTTAGCTGGAGCCAATTCAATTTTTTACGGTGAAAAATTACTTACTACTCAAAATCCACAAATGCAAAAAGACCAAGAGCTCTTGAGCAAATTAGGAATGTTTGGGGCTTAAATATCAATAAATTAATCAAAAAAATATGTCAAAATACGAAAAAAAATTAAGTGAAATGTCAATAAATTTGCCAACCCCAGCATCTCCTGTGGCCAATTATGTTGGCTTTGTTAAGGCTGGAAATATGGTTTTTGTTTCAGGACAACTTCCTCTTGAAAACGGCAAATTGCAAGGAATTGGCAAGGTTGGAAAAGAAATTTCAGTTGATGATGCTAAAAAATATGCCAAATTATGTGCCATAAATATTTTAGCTCAATTAAAAGTTGCATGTAATGGCAATCTAGATAATGTTTTGCAATGCGTAAAACTTGGAATTTTTGTTAATGGCGATGAAGATTTTAAAGAGCATCCAGCGGTTGCCAATGGTGCTTCTGACCTTATTGCCGAAGTTTTTGGCGAGGCAGGAAAACATGCAAGAGCGGCAGTTGGTTCTGGTTCTTTACCATTTGGTGTTGCTGTAGAAGTTGACGCAATTTTCTTAATTAAAGCCTAATTTTTTAAAGCAAAATTTTAAAATCCAGAGGCTTTATTTTTGTATCAAGTTAAGTTTTTTATTAATTTAATTTTTAAAAATATGGTTCTTCTCGATAAATTTTTAAATAATTTGTTAAAGATTTTTTTATCTTCATTGATAGTTTTGGTTGGGGTTATTATTGCTTATTTATTTCATGATTCGCAATTAAAAAAATCTAGCTCTACTGCCCAGAAAACTATTATTGGCAAGGGTTCTGCTCAAATCAAAGTCAAGCCGGATATTGCAAGTTTCAGCTTTACCATTAAAAAATTTAGCAAAAATTTAAAAGAGGCTCAGCAAGAAATGTCGCAAAAAGCCAACCAAGCTATTGAAGTTTTAAAAAAGAATAACATTAATCAAAATGATATTAAGACTGCAAATTATTCTTCCTATCCAGAATATGAAAGAGTTGAGGTGCAGTGTCAAAAAAATTATTGTCCGCCTTATAAAATGGAGCTAAAAGGCTATATAATTTCGCAAAGCTATGAGGTAAAAATTCGTGAAATGACTAGGGCTTCGCAGATTTTTGGAGAGTTTTCGGCAATTGGAGTTGATGAGGTTGGGGGTTTAAATTTTATAGTTGATTCCATTGAAAAAGTTAAATCTCAAGCTAGAATTAAAGCCATTGAAAATGCTCGTCAAGAAGCGATGGCAACTGCAAATGCTTTGGGGGTAAAAATTAAAAAAATTGTAAAATTTTATGAAGACGATAATTATTATCCGCCAATTTCTCCATATCGAGTTGGAATGGTAAAAGCAATGAGCGAGACCGCAACACCAAATGCGAATATAATGGCAGGTGAGGAAGTGGTCAATTCCTCGGTCACCATAACTTTTGAATTTGAATAAATTAAATGTTAATTGCATCTTGGAATATAAATTCGCTTCGTTTAAGAATAGGTTTATTAAAAAAATTAATTGATAGATGTTCGCCAGATATAATTTGTTTGCAAGAAACAAAGGTACAAAATCAAGAATTTCCGCTTCTGGAAGTGAGGGCTTTGGGCTATGATTTTATTGGCTTTGACGGCGAAAAATCATATAATGGTGTTGCCATTTTATCAAAATTTCCACTCAATAAAATTACCATTATTGATGTTTTAAACTACCGGCAAAAACGCCATATTTTTGCCGAAATTCAAACTGAAATTGGCAATATTAATTTACACAATTTTTACATACCAGCGGGGGGCGATATTCCTGATGCGAAGCTTAATGAGAAATTTGATCATAAGTTGAAATTTCTGGATTTCATGGCGGAATATTTTTTACAAAATCGTCAAAAAAATACCGTAATATTAGGTGATTTTAATATTGCCCCAAGCCCTTATGATGTCTGGTCTCATCAGCAGTTAATCAATGTGGTTTCGCACACAGAAATTGAAGTGCGGAAACTGAATTATTTGCAGCAAACTTTAAATTTTATAGATTGCCATCGCCACTTCGCAAAACCTGATGAAAAAATTTATAGCTGGTGGAGCTACAGAGCCTTAGACCCAATAAAATCAAACCGCGGAAGGCGGTTAGATCATATTTGGATTACTCCTGATTTAGGAAAAAATTTACAATCCGCAGAAATTCTTAGTGATTTTAGAACTGAAAATTCGCCATCCGATCATGTGCCAATTTTGATAAATTTAAAATAAATTATTGAATAATTAAATTATAACACAAATAATTAATTAAAGTTAAAAATAACCAATAATTATTCTAAATTTATGCAACCAATCGAAGTAGAAACATCGGGTTTTGAAAATTTATGTGCTTTTTATGCATTATTTAATTCAATTGGCGGTAAGCCAAGAGAAATTAGACAGGAAGTCTATGCAAGAATGGGATTAAACTCGAATGTTGCCGATCAATATTTTGTTGAATCGATTTTTCCATTAGTTGAAGATTTCCATAGAATAAGTGAATTTAAGGGAAGGTTAGAAAGCGATGATGCTCTAGCTTGGAGTGAAATTTTGAAATATCAAAAAGAAATGTTTGTGGCTAAGAATTGGGAGAGGTCAGAGATGATTCAAGTGGAAAATGAAGTTAAAAGAAATTTAGAATTAAATTGGCAAAACCCTGAAATGAAAAAAGAATTAATTGATACATATGCTAATTTTTTGTTTTGTGGAAATAGAAATAGAATTGAAGTTGATTTTAATAAATTTCCCAATGCAAATAGAAGGTCATCACCTTATAATTTGGAAGAATTTTCGGAATTGATTAGAATTTATAAAAATTCCAATGATCAAGATTTGCTAGGTAATATAGATAATTCCATTTGTTATTCAAAAATTGAAGATAAGATGGTTCCAAGTGTAGCCTTAAAATTTCTGGCAAATTTTTGCCATCAAAAATTATGGATTGGTAATTGGCAGAATGAATCAAGAGATCATAATGGTGAAATAGAGCGAGTTTTGTATGAAGAAACAGGAAATTATATAAATCCATTTGGTGCCAGTGATAATTTGCTTCTCCAAGATCTTAATTTTTTAGTACAAAAATTAGGTTTGAAATCAAATCTTAGATCTACGGGAGTTGGCCAAAATATATCAGATCTCAGGGCAGTAAATTTTTCAAATCCAGGTCATGGTCATTGGACTGGAGTTGTGGATTTTAAATCTCTTCAGCATAAAGGCGATGGAGTTTATGCACCGCTAGAAGATAGAGATTTGGTGTTGCTAACCCCTGCGATGACTGCATTATCAACTGGAGTCTTGCCACCAAATCCACCTCAACCTTCAATTGAAGAACAATATACAAAAGCTTGTATGGATTTACTTAGAGATGAAAATATAAGCAGAATTTTTCAAGCATTTCAAGGACAAAAAGAAGGTAAGATTATTGAGGGTACTAAATTTTTCAGAAATGAATCTATGCATAGTTGTATTGAGCTAAATGGAAATATTTTTACATTAAATGTGCCAAGAATAAATCCAAATGCAAAAGATGGTAATGTAGAGATTGCAAAAAGTGATTTAATCAGAAATGTTGAATATTTAAAGAATCTATCTAAGCAACCATCGCAAGCAACCTATCAAGCAAGTGCTTCAATTGTGCCTGGAGTTGGTACATCTAGGCATGTTTAGGTGGTGCTATTTTGCACTAAACTAAGTCCTGTAAAGCGAATACTTCAAATTTGCAGTTGTTATTTTTAAAAGCTTCAATGGCATCAACCAAAGCAGTGGCTCCAGACATAGTAGTGCTATAGGTTATACCTTTCATTAGAGCGGTTCTGCGAATAGAAAAACTATCGCGCGTTGCTTGAGCACCTTCGGTTGTATTAATAACAATATTTATTTCTTTTCGATCAATCATGTCAACCACATGAGGTTTATCTTCAGTTACTTTATTAACAATTGTTGAAGCGATATTATGTTCTGCTAAAAATTTAGCAGTTCCTTTGGTAGCAACAATTTTGAAGCCAATTTGAATAAGTTTTTTGGCAACTTCTACCAAATGTTTTTTATCGGAATCTTTAACCGATAAAAAAGCTAAAACAGATGTTGGAAGTTTGGTTCCGCTAGCGATTTGTGCCTTGGCAAAGGCTAATGGGAAGGTTTTGTCGATACCCATAACTTCACCAGTAGATTTCATTTCAGGTCCTAAAATTATATCGGCATTATTAAAGCGAGCAAAAGGAAATACCACTTCCTTTACGGAAAAATAATTGAATTTCGGTTCTTTTAAATTGAATTCCGATAATTTTTTGCCAACCATGATTAGCGAAGCGATTTTGGCAATTGGCGTGCCTGTGGCTTTGGCAACAAAAGGAACGGTTCTAGATGCTCTAGGATTAACTTCTAACACATATAAAACATTATCTTTAATGGCATATTGAATATTCATTAGACCTATTACATTAAGGGCTAGGGCAAGTTTTTTGGTGGCAGTTTTAATTTCTTCAATAATTTGTTTATCAAGGCTGTAGGGTGGAATTGAGCAAGCAGAATCGCCAGAATGAATGCCTGCCTCTTCGATATGTTGCATAATGCCTGCAATAAATACATCATTGCCATCGCACAAGGCATCAACATCGACTTCGATTGCATCGGTTAGAAATTTGTCCAAAAGAAGTGGTCCAGTTTCAAATACATCTTGATAATCTTGTAAATATTTTGCCAAATAATCATTGTCATAAATTATCGCCATGCCTTTGCCACCAAGAACATAAGACGGACGAATAACTACTGGAAAGCCAATTTTTTTTACATCTTCAATCACTTCCGCTTTTGAGTTGGCGATACAATTTTGCGGTTGATTCAATTTTAATTCTTGTAATAATTTTTTAAAACGATCACGATCTTCGGCAAGGTCAATCATATCAGGCGAGGTGCCGATGATTGGAATATTTTCGTCTTGTAAAAATTTGGCAAGACTAAGCGGAGTTTGTCCGCCAAACTGAACATTAACCCCAAGTAATTTGCCATTGGACATTTCTTTTTTGATTAATTCAATGGTATCTTCGGCGGTTAGCGGTTCGAAATAGAGGCGATCAGAGGTGTCGTAATCAGTGGAAACGGTTTCTGGATTGCAATTTACCATGATGGCTTCAATATTATTTTCCTTAAATGCATAAGAAGCGTGCACACAGGTATAATCAAATTCGATACCTTGGCCGATGCGATTTGGACCCGATCCTAAAATTATAACTTTGTTGCGATTAGTTGGATTAGATTCGCAGTGCATTAATAAAGAATGATTTTGGTTTTGCGGATTTGTAGAAAAATTATTTAGCATTTTTTTTAAAAATTTTTTATAAAAATTATATTTGCTAATTTTTTATCAACAAGTTTTTTTATGAATTTTTTTTGAGAATTTACAAAATACTTGTTAAATTTATTTTAAGAATTATATTGTATTTGTGAGCTTTCTAAGGGAAGCGACTATGGCAATAAATGCATTTTATAATAAACGTTATGGACCTGGGGGCAGAGCCCAGCATCTCCACCATTATCTATGGTTATTTATGGGGATGAATAGCTTTCGACATTCGCTAAAAAAAATGACTTTGCTCGGTTGAGAAACTGCCGGTTGATTTATCAATATCCGTTCAAAAACAATAAACGCAAATGATAATTTTGCTAATGACAATTATGCGCCTGCTTACGCGAAAAAATTTGCAATAGCTTAAGCATTTTGTCGGGGCTTGCCCAGTCGCCTGTCAACAGAAGACTGGGCATTTTTTGAGCAAATTTTTTTGAGATTTTCAAGAAAAATAGCAAAATATTTTAATTTCATTTAAAATATTAACTAATAAAAAATTATAAATTCATGCAAGATTTAATCGGCTATGACGAGATTATTGAAAATTCAATGCGCTCCGTAATATTTGAAACTCTAAAAAAAATTGAAAAAACTGGACTTCCCGGAAAGCACTATTTTATAGTAACGTTTTTAACAAAATTCCCTGGCGTTGTAATTCCTAAGGTGGTTAAAGAAAAATATCCAGAAGAGATGACCATTGCCATTCAATATCAGTTTAAAAATCTTATTGTTGAAGATAATTTTTTCAAAATTTCTCTTAGCTTTAACAGCAAATATGAAAAACTTACCATACCATATAAATCAATAACTTCTTTTGCTGATCCATCTATGAATTTTGCTTTAAAATTTAGCATGAGCTATGGAGAAATTGATGATATTGAAAATAAATTTGATGAAAATAATTTGGCTAACAATATGGAAAATAAAAATATAGATTTGTCGGCAAAAGTAATTTCGCTTGACGCCTTTAGAAAAAATAATAAACCCAATTCAAATTTGGACTCATGATTTATTTTTATCAATTGATTTTTTTAATAGCAACCTACCTGATTTGCGCTATTCCATTTGGGTTGTTATTTTCTAAAATCTTTGCCAAAACCGACATCAGAAATCTAGGATCTGGTAATATTGGGGCAACAAATGTAACCAGAATTTTAGGAAAAAAATTAGGTATTTTTACTTTATTGTGCGATTCGGGTAAGGGAATGATTATGGTGATAATTGGTCGATTTACCTTCGTTGAAGCCGATGGATTGCATAATTTTTTGGTATTAGTTTCATTGGTTGGAATTTGTGCTCATATTTTTCCGATTTACCTGAATTTCAAGGGTGGCAAAGGTATCGCAACCACCATAGGCTGTCTTATTGCCTTAGATTTTAATGTTGGAATGTTGGCGATATTTTTTTGGATTTTGTCTTTTATGGCATTTAGAATTTCCGCTGTTGCCTCATTAATTGCGATTTTTTCCACCACAATTTTTTCTACTGCTTATGATGCTCCGATTTTGCAAATTATTTTTTGTTGGATAATTTTTGCCATAATATTTTACAAGCATAAAGAAAATATCATCAGAATCCTTACTGGTGAAGAAAAAAGAATGTAAATATGAATGATAAATTAATTGTTGCCATTGATGTTGAAAATTTTAACGAAGCTAAAAAATTAATTGATAATCTTGGAGATGAAGTAAGTTTTTTCAAGGTTGGGCTTGAACTAATGGCAAGCGGGGATTATTTTAAAATTATCGATTTTTTAGCGAAAAAAAATAAAAAAATCTTTGCCGATTTAAAAATTTACGATATCTCGCAAACCATTGCCAAAACTGTTAAAAATTTATCGCAATATCCAATCGAGCTTTTAACTATGCACACCGCCAGCATCGATATCATGAAAAAAGCTAGCGAAAATAAAGGCAATATTAAGATTCTTGGAGTAACGGTTCTCACCAATCTTGATGAAAATGATTTATGGCAAATGGGTTTTGATAAAAATCTTACACTTCAAGATTTGGTTTTAAAAAAGACGGATATGGCCTTAAAATCGGGTCTAGATGGCGTTGTTGCTTCGGCGCATGAAGCTAAGTTTTTGCGACAAAAACTTGATCATGATTTTATAATTGTAACTCCTGGAATTCGGCTAGAAAATATTTCTAATGATGATCAAAAAAGAGTTAGCGATGTCATTACTGCATTAAGAGATGGCGCAGATTATTTAGTGGTTGGTAGACCAATTACTTTAAGTGATAATCCGCAATTAATGGCAAAAAAATTTAACAATTTAATTCATGAATTTAGCGCAAATAATTCTTAATTTACAAAATTATAATTTGGTTCATAATTTACAAAATCTTGATGAAAACCAAATTAATGATATTGTTATTGAGTCTAAAAATGCTAAACCAAATTCCATTTTTTTTGGATTGATTGGCTCAAAAAATGATGGCGCAAATTTTGTTGCACAAGTTGCCAATCTGGGTTGCAAGGTTGCGGTAA
>JALREU010000052.1 GCA_023256705.1 Rickettsiales bacterium | reverse complement strand
AAAATCTCAATTAAAAATCTTTATTTAATGTTAAAAACATTTTTAAGTTTATTATTTTTGCAACCAACCAAATTTTTATATTTGAGTTTTTTTTGCTTTGCTAGCGCGATTGGAATTAATTTAGTTACCTTCCCTACCCTGCTCAAATCCAACAAAATCAACCCTTCACAAATTGGACTTGCTTTTGGCGTAGAAATATTGGGCGTTGCCATTATGTCATTTTTCTTAAGCAAATTAGCTGGAAAAATTGGGATTATTAAATCCATTAAATATGCTGCAATTATTTATAGTTCAATAATTCTTATCAGTTTTTTTTACTATAATTATTTTTGGTGGCTATTTTTAGTATTTATTTTAGGATGCTGTTGGTTAGTAATGGCAATTACTCGAATTTCATGGCTTAATAATATGGTTTCAACCGAAGATCGTGGCGTTGCCCTTGGCATTTTTAGTGCCTTAATTTCTCTTGGAGTGGCTTTTGGCCCTGTGGTTGTTAAAATTTTTGGAGCTTCAAGCTATTGGTCATTTTTAACTTCAGCAACTTTGGTTCTAATGGCGTTTTTATGTATCATACCACTAAAAAAACATCTAAATTTTCATATCAACTCGCAACGAATTTCCCTAAAAGAATTTTACAAAAAAAATCCAAATAATTTTTGGAGTCGATTTTTTCTAGACTTTACAACCTATGTAATCGTTTCATTGTCTGTGGTATTTGGCATATCAATTGGTTTTAGCCCTGAATTATCTGGCCTATTCATAACCGCCTATATGGCTAGTGGATTTTTTGACATAATTGTTGGCTTTATTTTAAAAAAAGTTTCTGCCAAAAAACTTATTAATATTGGGTTTTTGGGCTGTTTGTATTGCTTCTTATTGGTGAGTTTATATCAAAAATCTTACCCATTTTTGATATTGTTATTTTTTATTTTCGGACTTTTCATTGCTTGCATTTATGTTTCAGTTTTCAAAATGATGAATGACGATTACTCGGCTCAAGAATTAGTTTCTGCGAATGCCACATTTCAACTTGTTGGCACTTGTGGCTCAATATTTGGAACCATCATCGGTGGCTTGATGATAGAATATTTCGGTGCTCAAGGCTTTCCAATTATAATTTGTTTTGGAGCCTTGTTTTACTTAACTTTTTTTGTAATTTATGAAAAAACCAAAAAATACAATTAGGCTAGGAGTAAATATCGACCATATTGCAACTATTCGCAATGCTCGCGGAGGAATTCATCCTGACCCAGTTTTGGGAGCAATTCTGGCACAAAAAAGCGGTGCCGATGGTATTACAGTTCACTTGCGTGAAGATCGAAGACATATTCGTGATGAAGATTTAGTTCGATTAAAAAAACATATCAAAATACCGATAAATTTAGAAATGGCTGCAACCGATGAAATGATGAATATTGCCATTAAAACTAAGCCCAATGCGGTTTGCATAGTTCCTGAAAAAAGGCAAGAGGTAACAACCGAAGGTGGCTTGGATTTAATTAAAAATTTTAGCAATTTGCAAAAAATTATCACTAAAATTAAAGCACAAAATATTCGCATTTCGCTTTTTATTAATGCCGATTTTAAGCAAATTGATTATGCCAAAAAATTAAATGCTGACATCATCGAAATTCACACTGGCGAATTTTGCCACCTCAAAGGCAAAGCACAAAAAGCGGAGTTGAAAAAAATTGCCAGTGCGGTCGAATACGCCACTAATCTTGGTATTGAATGTCATGCGGGGCATGGCTTAAATTATGAAACCACCGCCATGATTGCCAAAATTCCTAATATTATCGAACTTAATATTGGACATTTTATTATCGGCGAAGCAATATTTGAAGGACTCGCCAATGTTATCAAAAAAATGCGAAAAATTTTGTAAATTCTACTTTTAAAATAGAATTTTGAAATTTATAATATTTAAAATAATTTAGAAATAATTTTCTAAATTTTTAATTTAAATTGCTATATTTAGTGGAGATATATCAGTAAAAAAACTAAATAATATTTAATTTTTTATGGACAAAACTATCTCTGGAATATCTTTATTTTCAAATGTTGGAATTGATGAATTCTTCTTTAAGGATGCTGGAATTAAAATCAAAATTGCCAACGAAATCGAACCACAAAGAGCTAAATTTTATTCTGATATTTACACAAATGTTAAAATGTTATGTGGAGATATTAATGACGAAAATATTTTTAATTCGCTAATAAAATATTATAAGGAATTTAATTGTGAATTCTTGATTGCAACTCCACCTTGTCAAGGAATGAGTGTGGCAGGCAAAATGGATAAGGATGACCCCAGAAATACTTTAATTAAAAAAGTAATCGATTTAATTAAAATTGTCGAACCAAAAAATATTTTAATCGAAAATGTTCCCCAAATTTTTAATTTTTCAATTAAAATTAAAAATGAAACTGTAAACATTTTTGATTATATTAAAAATGAACTCTTGCCTCTTGGCTATTTTATTAATGCTGGAGTTCTTGACTCTGCAGATTATAACACTCCACAATTTAGAAAAAGAGCAATTTTTTTAATTTCTAAAATTGAAAAATGGAACTTTCCAGAAAAGCAAAAGCATATTACAGTTCGAGAGGCAATTTCAGATTTACCAAGCCTTGAAAGCGGAGAAATATCAAAAATTAAACATCATTATGCTAAGAAACACAATCCTAATCATATTTTGTGGATGAAAAATACACCAACTGGCAAAACTGCATTAGAAAATACTAAATTTTACCCAAATAAAGAAGGTAGAAAAATTAAGGGCTTTGCAACAACTTACAAAAGAATTGATTGGGATAGGCCAGCTCCTACTATCACAATGTGCAATGGCTCAATATCTTCTCAAAATAATGTTCACCCGGGAAGAAAACAAAAAGATTCAACCTATTCCGATGCCAGAGTTTTAACAATACTTGAATTATTAAGATTAACAGGTCTTCCAGATGATTACCCCATTCCAATTTGGGCAAGCGATAATTTAATTAGAAAAGTTATTGGTGAAGCATTTCCTCCAAAGTTTTGTTTAGAAATTTTAAAAAAAATGCCAAGAAATGACAAATAATTTCAGATGGCAGGTTCCCGGAAATGCCAATCCATTTAGTGAAAAACTTGAAAATTGGAAAATTGATGATGTATCAAAACGCTCAATTGGAACATTTGATTTTATTAATAAATTCAATCCAACCAAAGAAGATATTAATAATGAGCTTAAAAATTTTCTATTAAGAAATTATAATCTTGAAATCAATAGATCCGAAGTTCATCATTTTTATAGACCATTTGAATTTATTGGCTTGGTTATTTCCATCAACAACAGATTTTATCTTTCAGTTGACGGAATTAATTTTTTGAATAATGTTTTGAATGAAAATTATGAAAAAGCATATCAATCATATATAATTCAATTATTAAAAACCAAATACCCAAATTCAGCTACAAAAAATATCAAGCTTCAATTATTTCCTTATAGAATATTATTTAAACTTCTACTTGATAAACAAAAAATTCATAAGGACGACTTTATTAATAAAATCCCTTACATAAAAAATTTTACAGATATTAAAAATTATAAAAATTTAAAAGGAGATAATTATCAAAAACTTAAAAGTTGGACAATAAGCTATTTAAAAAAATGGGAAATTTTGTGTGAAGTTGATAATGAATATTTATCACTGAATAAAGAAAAATTTCCAATAATTAATGAAATATTAGCCGAAATGCCTTATGAGGTTATGTTTTATGAAGAAGATAACTATTACTACAAAAAAAATATTCGTCAAAATATTGCCAGAAACTATGAATTAACCAAAAAAATAATTGAAAAAAGTGAATATAAATGTTTTTTTGATCACAACCATCTAACATTTCCAACGGATAACTTAACAAATTATCTTGAAGGTCATCACATAATTCCCATTTCAAATATCGATAGTTTTGATTTTGATTTGGATGTTGAAAATAATATTATTGCAGTTTGCCCTAATTGCCATAGAAAAATCCATCTTGCGCAAAATCACATAAAATATGAAATGATAGAAAAAATATTCAATGAAACTCAAATCAAAACTTTAGATATAAGTAAACAAAATTTGTTAAATCTATATCTTAAAGTTTAATTTTTATAAAAAAATATATACAATAAAATCAATCAAATCTTATGTTCGTGATTGTGATGATGGGAGTAAAAACCAATTTCTTCAGTGATTAATTTTGCTGGATTTTCGCCATTATCACCAATAATTTCTGCAGTTTTAATATCGGAATTTTTAGCTTTATGATCGCAAATATTTGTTTGCATTTCGGCAAAATTATTTCCAAAAATATTCAAATATTCAGGGTGAACACTAATTTCATCGGGTTTGCCAAAGCAACAAATATGCTGATTTATACAATAAATCATATCGCTTTTTTTCATCACCAAATGCAAATCGTGAGAAATTAAAATTATTGCACATTTATTTTTTACACGAATTTCATTGATAATTTTATAAAATTCTCCAATCGCTGAAATATCCATAAATTGTGTTGGTTCATCAAGCACCAAAACATCTTTGAAGCCACAAATTGCCTGCAAAAACAGAATTTTTTGCAATTGACCACCCGAAATTTGATGAATTTGTTTATGTAAAATATTTTCAATATTTAGCCTTTTGCACCATTCAAAAAATTCGGAATTTTTTTGAAAATCTGGGGCAAAAATTTTGATTAAATTTATAACATCAATTGGAATGGTTTTTTCGATTTCAATTTTTTGAGGAACATAGCCGATTTTTAAGTTTTTTGCAACCAACATTTCGCCTGACGAAGGAGCTATGGAACCAATCATAATCTTGGCTAATGTGGTTTTGCCACCACCATTTATTCCAATAAAAGTAGTTATGGTAGATGGCTCAATTTTTAAAGAAATATCTTTTAAAATATAATCGTCATTAGCATTATTTGTAGAAATTTTATAGCTGATATTTTTTAAAGAAATTAAACTCATTATAATAAAAATTATTTGGCAATCTTTTTAATTTAAATTATAAAAAAAATAATGCAATTTATTTATCTTGAGGGCGAAGCAATTTCTGGTGTAATTGGCGCGCTTGGTGAAGTAGTTGAAGAAGGTGAAGTTTGTATTGATGGATTTACCGTTGTAGAATTAGATGAAGGCAATTGATTTGATGAGGAATTGTTATTTTTAACTTGCAATACTTCATTATTTTTTCTGTTTAACTCCTCGATTTCTTTAATTACACTGCGCTCTTTATTCACCTTATAGCGATTACGCGACTCTTCATCGCGTTTTTTTAAGCGCTCTTCACGCAGCTTCCTTTGCTCTTCGCGCCATTCATTTAATTTTGCCAAACGCTCTTGGTTAGAGGCATTTTGGCTTTGGGTGTTTCCTTCAGAAATTTTTTGAGGTTGAATATTTTGCTTTTCCAATTCATTTTTTACCTTATCAAGTTCATCGGCATATTTTTTATAAACCATTTCCTCATCTTGATTTTCCGCTTCAATTTCTTGATCTTCAGAATCATCTTGTTGCGGATTTTCTTCTAATGGTTTTTTTGGTAAAATTCTTTGTTTTGGCACCATTCTAATTTCAATGGCACCATCGTTTTTTTGAAGGTTGGTTTCGTAGCTTTTATTTGCGTCATTAGCTTGGGATAAGGCATTATTACTGGTTAATAATGCAATAAAGAAACTTAAAATAATGATTTTAGATTTTAACACAAAATGTTTCGACATAATTAAAAATATTTAATTTGTTTTTTAAATTATTAAAAAATTAAATTAAATATTTTTTTACCAATATTTCACAAAAAAAATAATTTTGTTTATTTTTGGCGTGCATTTTTTAACAATAAAAAATCTGCCAAAACGCATGCCATCATCGCTTCACCGACTGGAACCGCTCTAATTCCAACGCAAGGATCATGTCGACCCTTCGTAATAATTTCACAATTATTGCCATTAATGTCGATAGTTTTACGAGGAATTAAAATTGAGCTGGTTGGTTTCACTGCAAATCGAACTACTAGATCTTGACCCGAAGAAATTCCTCCTATCACACCACCCGAGTGATTCGCCGAAAATTTAATCTTTCCTTCATGATTAAACATTTCGTCAGCCACCTTGGAGCCCTGCATTGATGCACTTTCCAAACCCATACCAATTTCCACCGATTTTACTGCATTAATCGACATCATGGCACTAGCCAACCTAGCATCAAGCTTATCATAAATTGGTTCCCCAAGGCCAATTGGAACATTTGTAGCAACAATTTCAATTACTGCTCCAACCGAATCCCCCTGCTTTCTAATATCCAATAAATAATCACTCATTTTGCCAAGAGCATTAGAATCTGGACAGAATAAATCATTTTTTTCAATTTCGGCAAAATCAATATTGTCGCGATTTATTTTTTGCTCACCAATCTGATAGATATAGCCATAAATTTTGATATTTTCCTTGGCAATAATTTTGCGAGCAATTGCTCCGCTCGCCACTCGCATCGCAGTTTCACGCGCCGAAGACCTGCCTCCACCTCGATAATCTCTTATGCCATATTTTTGAAAATAAGTGTAGTCGGCATGAGATGGGCGAAATTTATCTTTAATATCATCGTAGTCATGTGATTTGTGATCTTGATTAAAAATTATCAATGATATTGGAGTTCCAGTGGTTTTGCCTTCAAAAACTCCTGACATGATTTTAACTTGGTCTGGCTCTTGACGTTGAGTTGTGTATTTTGATTGACCTGGTCGACGTTTATCTAAATATTTTTGAATGTCATTTTCAGATAAATCAATTAATGATGGACAGCCATCGACAATGCAACCAATTGCAGTTCCATGACTTTCTCCAAATGTGGTAAAAGAAAAAATTTTGCCGAATTTATTCATAGCTTGTTAAAATTAAAATAGGATTTTTAGAAAAAATTAAATGATTGCCGTTTTCGAGTATTTTCAACTCTCCAGAGCTGATTTTTAAATCGTTAGATTCTGCAAAAACTTCAGTCATAATCACTTGCTCATTATTATAATTTTTAGCATTTTTGGCAGTAATTTTATATATTTTACCATCATCATTTTTGATTTTGATATTTGGATTGATCATGATTTTTTCGGCCAAAAATTTTTCGCGTTCGCTCTTGATTTGATTGACAATGCGGATAGTTTTTTTCTCTTTAAAAAAATTTGAAGCATAAAAAATTAGCGCAAAGAAAATGAATAAATAACAAAAAATTGTTAAAATTTTTTGCAATTTTTTAGAATTTTTTACACTTAAAATAATTTGCTGTTCCTTAGTTATTTCTGGCTTCTTGAGTTTTGTTGAATCTAAATTACTAGCCATTATTTAAAGTTTTTTCAATTGATACGCTACAAGCTTGAACCTCTGGAAAAATATTGAGTTTATCGATTTCTACCTTAGCGTAAGTAATGTATTTTTGAGCACAAATCATTTGCAAAATATCATTGGCAAGGGTTTCAATTAACTGATATTTTTTACTGTTAGCAATTTTTTTGACATTATTATAGACCACTTCATAATCAATGGTTTGCGCAATATCTTCGGAAGTAAATGCTAATTCATTTGAAGTTTGCATTTCAATATTAATTAACAATTTTCTAGGAAAATCTTTTTCCCAATCGTAAATTCCAATATTGCAAGTGAGTTCAAAATTTTTTAATTTTACTTTCATGGATTTGAATTTTTTTTAAAAAAAACTTGCAACAAACAACAAATAAATTAAAAATTAATTCATAAAAATTTTGTTACTAAATTCTACTTTTTTCAAATATTAATGGCTAAAATTATAAAAATAAATTCTTTTCATAAAAAACTTTATCAATTTAAAAAAAATAAAATGTTGTTTTTATCAATAATTATCGGCTTTATTGTTAGTATATTACTTTGGAAATATTTAGTTGAAAACATTGCAACCTATGATGTTAAAATTCCTGAATCAGCAAATATAACCTTTAACGACAAAGCTCCAAACCCCCTAAACATTAATGGTTTTGCCTCTAAATTTGAACAATATGATGATAAACCAATTTTACTTTATATTTATACAACTTGGTGCAAAATTTGTGTAAAAAATTTTATCAATATTAACGAAATTGCCAGAGAATTTCAAAATACCGAACTAAAAGTTTTGGCAATAGCTATTGACCGCGATTTAACAGATGAAAAAATTCTTGAACATTTTAAAGAACTTGGCTCAACTTATTTTGAGATTAATTATTTAACTTCAAAAGAGGGTTTTATGGATTTTTTAAAACAAAAAAAGATTAAATATAGCTGACATATTCCTTTTACTTTGCTTTTAAATCGCGATGGCGAAATTGTCACCAAATATATGGGAGTTAAAAATATCAATTATTTACGCAATAAAATTATTAAAGAACTTTATCCAAATTAATGACAAATTTCAAACCCAAAATCAATATTAAAATTTTTGATACGCTAAAAAATTCTTTACAAGAATTAAAAACTATTGATCAAGATATTTTAAAAATGTATGTTTGTGGACCAACAGTCTATGACCGTCCGCACCTTGGAAATGCTCGCTCCATTGTGGTTTACGATTTGTTTTATCGATTTTTTAAAGAGGTTTTTAAAGAAGTAATTTTTGTTCGCAACATCACCGATGTTGACGACAAAATCAATGCTTCGGCCAAAGAAAAAAACCTCACAATTCAAAATTTAACATCGCAAATAATTGAATATTTTAACGATGATATTTCTGCTTTAAAAGTTTTAAAACCAACATTTGAACCAAAAGTTACTGAAAATATTGCCGAAATTATTTCTATTATTGAGAAATTACTTATTAATAAAAACGCTTATATCGCTGACAATCATGTGCTTTTTGATGTAAGTTCATATCAAAATTATGGTGAATTATCAAATCGTAAAATTGACGAATTAATTTCTGGTGCCCGTATTGAAATTGCCGACTATAAAAAAACCCCGTTAGATTTTGTGTTGTGGAAGCCAGCTAATATCGGAGACGATCCATCATCAATTTTTGAAAGCCCTTGGGGCAAGGGGCGTCCAGGTTGGCATATAGAATGTTCAGCAATGAGTCATAAATATTTGGGTGAAAATTTTGATATTCACGGCGGAGGAGCTGATTTGCAATTCCCTCATCATGAAAATGAAATTGCCCAAAGTAAATGCGCTTTTCGTGGTTCAAATTATGCCAATTATTGGGTTCACAATGGTTTTTTAACCGTTAATAGCGAAAAAATGAGTAAATCTTTAAAAAATTTTATTACGGTTAAAGATTTGCTCAATAAAAACATTAATGGATGTGTAATTCGACTAATGTTATTGTCTTCACATTATCGCAAACCCTTCGATTTTAATGAAAAAATATTAAATGATTGTCAAAAGATTTTTAACAAATTTCATGAAATTATCGCCAATGCAAATGATGATTTTATTAAATCATCAATTAAAATTAAGCCTTGCGAAACAGTTTTAGATTTTCTTGCCGATGATTTAAATGTTGCCGGAGTAATTGCTTATTTACATGATTTATTAAAAAAATTTAAAACCACCAACGACCAGCAATTTTTAGCAAAGATTATTTCTAATATGGAATTTTTAGCATTTTTGGATATGAATCATATTTTATTACTAAAAAATAATTTTTATGTTGATAATTCAATTAATGAAAATTATATTTTAGAACAAATTAATTTACGCAATAATTACAAACTCCAAAAAAATTATGAATATGCCGATAAAATTCGCGATGATCTCAAAGCCCAGAATATTATTCTCGAAGACATCGCTGGCAACAAAACCATTTTTCATCGTGCTAAATAAAATTAAATCAACGAGGTTTTGATGGATGAAATTTCTGTAAATATTCTATAAAACCAGATCTTAAACCTGATGATTTACAATTCCATAAAGTTGATAATACTGATCTTGAGAAAGCTGAAACTACAAAAATAAAACAAATTGGTTTCTTTGAGATAAAAAATAAATATGTATTAGGTTCAAACCTTTATTTTTC
>JALREU010000051.1 GCA_023256705.1 Rickettsiales bacterium | reverse complement strand
CGCAATGATAGAGAAAAATTTTCTATTAAAATTTTAATTGCCAAAAATGATGTTAAAACTTTAATCGAGCAAGCCAATGAATTTCAGCCTGAATATGTAGTTATTGAAAATGAAAATTTGTTGACCGAATTACAATTTGGTTTAAAGCATCTAAAGAACTGCAAGGTTTTTGCTGGAATTCAAGCAATTTTAGATGTTGCCAAAATTCAATGTGATTTAGTGGTTAGTGCCATTGTTGGTTCTGCTGGGGTTCGTCCAACCTTAAATGCCATTAGCGCTAAAAGCAACATTGCCTTGGCTAATAAAGAATCTCTAGTTTGTGCTGGCGAAATTATTATGCGCCAAGCCAAAATTAATAATGTCAAAATTATTCCCGTTGACTCTGAACATAATGCAATTTTCCAGATATTTGAACAAGATAATCTTGCACTCATTGACGACATCACGCTCACCGCTTCGGGTGGACCGTTTTTTAATTCTAATCGAAATTTTAAAGATATTACCGTTGCCGAGGCTTTGAAGCATCCAAATTGGAATATGGGGGCAAAAATTTCCATTGATTCGGCAACCATGATGAATAAGGGTTTAGAAATGATTGAGGCTTATTACTTATTTCCAATTGACAAGGAACAAATTAAAATATTGGTTCATCCCCAATCAATTATTCATGGTTTTGTTAATTATAAAGATGGAGCAAGTCTTGCTATGCTTAGCCTGCCAGATATGCAAGTTCCAATTTCATATGCTTTAAATTATCCTTCACGCATGTCAATTAAAATTCCAAAAATGGATTTGGCTAAAATTCATAAACTTGAATTTTATGAAGCCAATGATCAAAAATTCGAAGCAATTAAAATATGTCGACAAGCTCTTGAAGTTGGTGGAAATGCTCTGGTAATTCTTAATGCAAGCAACGAAATTGCTGTAGAAAAATTTCTAAGAAACGAAATTTCTTTTGATCAAATTACCAAAATCGTTTCACAAACTCTCGAACAAATTCCATCAAAAAAACTTGATTCTATTGATGAAGTTATGTTAAATGATTTTAATGCTCGCGAAATTGCAAAAAATATTAAATTTTAATAATGGATTTACTCTCAATTTTTTTACATAATTTATTTTCCTTCATCTTAATCATCTCGCTGATTGTTTTTATTCACGAATTTGGTCATTATTTTGTAGCCAAACTTTGCGGAGTAAAAATTGAAGAATTTTCAATTGGTTTTGGCAAGGAATTATTTGGTTTTTTAGATAAATCTAAAACTAAATGGAAATTTTGCATTTTGCCTTTCGGAGGTTATGTAAAAATGTATGGCGACAAAAACCAAGCAAGTGTTCCAGATTATGATGTTGTTAAAAAAATGTCGGCTCATGAACGCAAAATTTCTTTTATTGGCAAAAATGTTTATCAGCGTTTTGCCATTGTAATTGCTGGTCCAATGGCAAATTTTATATTAGCAATTTTTTTAATGACTATGTTATTTTATAAAAATGGTTTGAATGTAGTTGAGCCAATTGTTAATGATGTTGTTGCCGACAGTCCAGCAATGGTGGCGGGTCTTAAGAAAGGTGACAAAATTCTTAAGGTTAATGGTCAAGAGATTCAAGATTTTACCGATATTAGAACTATTGTTTTAACTGGTTTAGAGCCAGTTATTAGCTTAGAAATTTTGCGAGATAACAATGAAATAATAACCAAAAAGGTTGAACCTAAATTAATTTCTCAAAAAGATATTTTTGGCGATGAAAATAAAGTGCGAACTATTGGAGTCATTGCAGACAAATTGACCACAATTGACTTGAATTTGTGGCAAAGTTTTTTACAAAGTAATAAAGAAGTTGCCCGTATTTCCGTTTCAATTCTTAAAACATTGGGTCAATTAATTACGGGTCAAAGGTCAGTTAAAGAGCTGGGTGGTCCAGTTAAAATTGCCAAATATTCTGGAAAAACCATTGATATTGGTCTAGAAATGGTTATTTGGTTTATGGCAATGATTTCAATTAATTTGGGAGTAATGAATTTATTGCCAATTCCAGTGCTTGATGGTGGTCATTTATTTTATTACATCATTGAAGCAATTCGAGGTAAGGCGTTGCCAGTAAAGATTCAAAATTATGGTTATAATTTTGGACTTGCTATAGTTTTAAGTTTAATGGTTTTTACCACCATTAACGATATTATTAACTTACTAAAGTAAATAGATTTATGACAGAAAATAAACATGCAAAAGTATACATCCCAACTAGCTTAGTGAAATATAATATATTTAAATCTGGTACAAATGAACCTAAAAAATTTACCCATGATTTTTGGAGCGCTTTAGCCAAGACGCCACCTCCAGTTTATGCTGGAGTTGGAGCGGGTTTGGCTATTGGAGCTGGAATTATTACGGCAGTTGCACTCACAGTTTCGGCTCCAGTAACTGTCCCCGTAGTTTTAACTTCGATAACCTTACTCACAGCTTTAGGTTTAGGTGGAATTCATGTTGGTGAACATATCCACAAATCTCAACCGAAAACTGAAGTTGAAAACCCTAAAAAATATATGCATAATAATTATAAAAATTTTTATTTATTATAACAACTCTCAAACTCCAAATGATGCACCGCAACCACAATTTGCCTTGGCATTTGGATTGGTTACTTTGAAATATGATGCACCTAATTCTTCAATGTAATCAATTACCGAGCCTTCAATAAATTGCTTGGAAATTTCATCAGTTTTGGCAATAATATTTTGATTTTCTTGATAAATAATTAAATCATCGGCTAAATTTTTATCGTCAAGTTCAAAGATATATTGAAATCCACTGCAACCACCACTTTTTACAGTTAAGCGCAGAAATTTATTTAAATCATTTTTTTCTTTTCGAATTTCTAAAACTCGATTTATAGCATTTTGCGAAAGTGAAATTGTCATATTATTTCTTGTTTCTTAAGTAAAATTCATGAAAAATATCCGAAAATTTAATATCATATTTTACTAATAATGCAGTGGTGTGATAAAATAAATCAGCAACTTCTTTAATTATTTCATTTTTAGTGTTTTGATTTTGGTGTCGATCGTGATCAAGTGCAGAAATAGCCACTTCAACTCCCTCTTCGCCAATTTTTTGGGCAACTAAATTTACGGGCTGTTCAATTAATTTTTTGCTATAAGAGTTTATATTTGAAGATTTGGATTTTATTGAAATTAGCTCGTATAGTTCGTCAAGATTAAGAGTTGGATTATTTTTTGAAATTTGGTTTTCCGACATATTTTTTGTAAATAATTTATTAAGATTACGAAAAAAAATCAAGTACTTACTTGACTTAAATTAGCTTAATCAATAATTTATTAATTGTACACAAATTTATTAATTTAACAATACAACTTTTATGGCTATAGAATATACTTTATCAATTATCAAACCTGATGCAACAAACCGCAATTTAACTGGCAAGATTAACACTAAATTCGAAGAGGCTGGTCTAAAAATTGTTGCCCAAAAAATGATGCATTTATCGCCAAAAACTGCCGGTGATTTTTATGCTGTGCACCGCGAGCGTCCATTCTACAATGATTTAGTCAAATTCATGACTTCAGGTCCAGTCGTAGTTCAAGTTTTAAAAGGCGAAAATGCGGTTTTAAAAAATCGCGAAATTATGGGGGCAACTAATCCTGCCAATGCTGATGCTGGAACTATTCGCAAGGAGTTTGCTTTATCGATTGAAGCTAATTCGGTTCATGGTTCTGATAGTTTAGAAAATGCCAAAACTGAAATTGCCTTCTTTTTTGCAACCAATGAAATCGTTGGATAATGAAAAATTCATTTCAAAAATTAATTTTTGATTTACAAAATTTTTGGTCAAATCAGGGCTGTGCAATTTTGCAACCAATTGACCTTGAAGTGGGAGCTGGAACCTTGCATCCAGCTACCGTGCTTCGAGCTCTTGGCAAAAAACCTTGGAAGGTGGCTTATGTTCAGCCATGTCGTCGTCCAACCGATGCCAGATTTGCCACTAATCCAAATCGTTTAAGTAGCTATTTTCAATTTCAAGTTTTGTTAAAGCCTGCTCCTGAAAATATCAAAGATTTATATCTCAAAAGTCTTGAATATATTGGCTTAGACATTAAAAATAATGATATTCGTTTCGTTGAAGATGATTGGGAAAACCCTTCGGTTGGAGCTTCTGGCTTGGGTTGGGAAGTTTGGTTTAATGGCATGGAAATTACCCAGTTCACTTATATGCAACAAATCGCAGGCTTTGAGTGTGAAGTTATCCCTGGAGAAATAACTTACGGCTTGGAGCGAATTGCAATGCACCTTCAGGGCGTAGATTCAATTTTTGATATTAATTGGAATGGTGAAAATGATGTAAATAAAATTTCATATCAAGATATTTTTATGCAAAATGAAATTGAAAGTTCCGATTATATCTTAAATTTTAGCAATGTAGAAAATTTATTTAAAAATTTTGAAGAATATAAAAATCAATCAATTATTTTATCGGAAAATAACCTACCTTTACCTGCATTTGAAATGGCTCTAAAGGCAAGTCATATATTAAATTTATTAGATGCAAGACAAGCAATTTCAGTTAATGAAAGGGCATCTTACATTTCTCAAGTTCGGTCATTGGTAAAAATGGCATGCGAAAAATTGATTAACAAAAATAATTAACAAATTATGGATAATATTTTTAAAAATTTTAATGATTTTGTCTTATCGATACCGTTTTTAAGTGTAATTGCTATCGGTGTTTTTTTATTTTTGGCTTACCGTAAATCAAGCTATATAACTTATTTTGTTGTATTTACCTTTTTGTTTTTACCTCTAAAAATAAATATCTTTTTTTGGATATTATTCTGGGGTGTTTCGATTTTGCTAATTTTTCCAAATATTCGTCGAGGGGTTTTAACTCCCGCAATTATTGCAGTTATAAAAAAATTGCAAATGCTTCCAAAAATTTCTCAAACTGAAAAAATTGCCTTAACCTCTGGAACCACTTGGGTTGATGCTGAATTATTTTCTGGAAATCCGAATTTCAATAAAATTATGGAATTTAATTATCCAAAATTATCGGCTGAAGAACAAAAATTTATGGATAATGAGGTCAATGAATTATGCAGGTTGTGCGTTGATTATGAGGTACAAAAACTTCGTGATTTACCTGATGAAGTTTGGCAATTTTTACGAGATAAAAAATTTTTTGGCATGATTATTCCAAAAGAATATGGTGGACTTGGGTTTTCAGCCTTTGGACATAGTTGTGTAATTGAAAAGCTTGCCTCAAGATCGGTAACCTTAGCTATCACTGCTATGGTTCCAAATTCACTTGGACCTGCTGAGCTTCTTTTGCATTATGGAACAAGTGAGCAAAAAAATTATTATCTACCTAGATTAGCCATTGGTCAAGATTTACCTTGTTTTGCTTTAACCGAACCAACTGCAGGAAGTGATGCCACTTCAATCCAATCGAATGGTGTTATTTTTAAAGATGAAAATGGTGAGATTAAAATTCGTTTAAATTGGAATAAAAGATATATAACTTTAGGAGCTTATGCCACTGTAATTGGCGTGGCATTTCAACTTCGCGATCCAGATAAAATTTTATCGGAAAATACCGATATTGGCATTACTTGTGCATTAATCCCAAATACCACTAAGGGCGTTATTCAAGGCAGAAGACACGATCCTTTGGCTACTCCTTTTGTAAATTCTCCGCTAAATGGTGTTGATGTTGAAGTTGGTCTTGATGCAGTAATTGGTGGCAAGGACGGTATTGGTAAGGGTTGGAAAATGTTAATGGAATGCTTATCAGCGGGCAGGGGTATTTCTCTTCCGTCAACCAGTTCAGGTGGTTCAAAATTAGTTTCTAGAGTGGTTACTGCCTATTCAGTGGTCAGAGAACAATTTGGAACCCCAATTGCAAAATTTGAAGGAATTGAAGAGGTGATTGCTAGAATTGTAGGAAGAACCTATGCGCTTGATGCGATGAGAGCTTTCACTGCAGGTTCAGTTGATGATGGGGCAAAGCCAGCAGTTATTAGTGCAATTGCTAAATATCATTCAACAGAAATTTTCCGACAAAATATTAATGATGCCATGGATGTTTGCGCTGGCAGTGCTATTATCCGTGGAAGAAGAAATATTTTGGCTAATCCATATTTCTCAACGCCAATTTCAATTACTGTTGAAGGTTCAAATATTATGACTAGAAGCTTGATTCAGTTTGGGCAAGGCGCGATTATGTCGCACCCTCATGCCTATAAAGAAATTCTTGCTCTAGAGCAAAATGATATTAACGCCTTTGATGAAGAATTTTTTAGTCACATCAATCATTTATTCAATAATTTATCTCGTTCGATTTTGTTATCTCTTACTCGTGGCTATTTAATTTCGCCTACAAAATTTGATTTAATATCTAAATATCAACGCAAAATTTCTTGGTGCAGTGCAACTTTTGCCTTTTTAGCCGATGTGGCTTTGGCAAAATTTGGTGGCAACTTGAAACGCAAAGAAAAGCTGAATGGAAGATTTGGTGATGTGCTTTCGGCGATGTATTTTGCTACATCAATTCTTAGAAAATTTAAGGCAAATGATTGTCCTTCATCGGAAATTCCAATTGTAGAATATGCGCTAAAAGAGCAACTTGGAAAAGCGCAAATCGCAATTGAGGGTTTGTATCAGAATTTATTTACTGGTGTGCTTGGAATAATTTTTAAGCCTTTCGCTTTTTTTGTTCGCCTTAATGCTTTTGTTTGTCCACCTTCAGATTACTTAACTCATAAAATAACCAAGGAAATTACTAAAAATTGTGATTTAAGAAATAATTTAACTAACGGAATTTATCTTAATCTTGACAAGGAAGACAATCTTGGAAGATTGGAAAACGCCTTTTTGCTTCATGAAAATTGTCAAGAGATTGTTAATAAAATTAAAACTGCAATTAAGGAAAATAAATTACCAAAAAAATCAATTCGTGAGTCAATAAATGGTGCTCATGAACTACATATTATTTCCGCCGATGAGGTTTTAAAGTTAAATGAAATGCATCAGGCTTTATATGATGCCATTTTAGTTGACGAATATTCTTTAGAGGATTATAAAAACATTTAATTAATGAGAAATCCAGTTTCTAATGAATTTATCCTCGATTCTTGTCGAATTGGCGATAAGGATGTTATTGAGGACCTTATTTTAATTGGTTGCGATTTTAATTTTGTAGATCGTAATTCTAAATCTCCCTTACATCTTTTAACTTTTTTCTCACATACAAAATCTCTTATCAAAATTCTTAAATCCCCAAATCTTAACATAAATATAACTGATAAAGAAGGATGTTCAGCGCTATTTATTGCTTCATATAAAAAAAATGCAAAAATTATGAAAATGCTTCTTGAAGCCAAAGCTGATCCAAATTTGAGTACCAATGATGGTCAGACTCCCCTTTCAATAGCTTGTGTTAATGGTAATGTAAGCGGGGTTTTAGCCTTGACTGAAAGGAAGGATTTAAAACATGAATATAGTATTGAGTATCATCCATGGTTTTTGGCGGCCCAAAATGGATTCAAAGAAATTCTATAAATTTTTTTACATAAAAAAATATTTGATATTGATTTAGCTGATGAGCATGGCTTTACAGCTTTGCCATTGGCTACACAAAATAATCATATTTTAACAACAAAGTTTTTAGTTGAAAATAAAGCCAATATTCATAAACCAAATAATTTTCTTAAAACTCCAATTGAAATTGCACAATTTAATCAAAACAAGGAAATTATAGAGATAATGGAGAGAGCTTTGTAGGGGGTTATCATAAAATTAACGGTCTAATCACCCTTGCTAGGTCCTATACCTCTACATTAATTTTTTTTAAGTAATTTTAGAAAATAACTATTTTGAAATGATGGAAACACAAGCCTGACCTAGTTCCCTCCATGAGGGGGAGCGGACGAAAAGAATTTAACGGTAGTTAAATTCTTTGAGTCGTGGGGGGTCAAAAAAAATATCAAAAAAAGCGGTCTCATCACCCTCCCCGTGTGCGGGAGGGTAAAATTTTTTTTACTAAAAAAAATTTTGGGAGGGGGCAATGGAATTATAATTTAAAACTCCAAAGATAAAATAATTTGATGAAGTAATTTTCTTAGATTAAAACTCAATTTTATAAAAAATATAATTTTAATACATCAAAATTTTCTTTGATAAATAAGTTTTCCCCCTCCCAAAATTTTCTTTGCAGAAAATTTTACCCTCCCGCCTAGGGAGGGTGATAAGACCGCTAATTTGGCAAGGAAAATTATTATTATTATTCAATCAGAATTAGATATAATGCTTCAAAAAATCAAAATTTTTAACGATTTAATTTCTTTTTACAAATTTTTTTTAAAAATAAAAATCACCAATTAAAATAAATTTAAATATTAACAAAATTTTAACAATATGTTTAAAAACCTTCTAAAAATTTTTCTAGTTCTTATTATAAATCACGGCTCGGTATATGCTCAAGAAAATCGTCAAGAAAGAAGACAAGAAAATCGCCAAGAAAATAGAATGGAAAATCGTCAAGAAAGAAGACAAGAAAATCGTCAAGAAAGAAGACAAGAAAATCGCCAAGAAAATAGAATGGAAAATCGCCAAGAAAGACGACAAGAAAACCGCCAAAAAAATAGAATGGAAAATCGCCAAGAAAGACGACAAGAAAACCGCCAAGAAAATAGAATGGAAAATCGCCAAGAAAGACGACAAGAAAGACCACAAGAAAGCCTTCAGAAAAATTAATTTAGCCTTTAAATTTTGAAAATCTAGCTGATATTGTTTTTTAAAACTGCTATTTTGGGATGAGATTAATTTATAAAACCAATTTTAAAATTATTGAATAAATATTATTTGCGAACCAGACTTAATCGAGTTTTGCTATAAATTATCAAATTATTTATTGGATAATTTTTTTAAAATTTAGTTTAAAATTTTTTAAAAGAAATAAAAGAAATTTAACTATTGGCTAGTAATTAAAATTTACCTAAAGAAAAATTAAGTAATTAAAAAATTCCTTAGGTAAAATAATTATTTATCCTGAAGCATTTTTTTGTAAGAGGCTTCGTCCATTGCCTCGTCAAGGTCTGAAGCGTTTGAGAATTTTACTTTAGCAATCCAACCATCTTGATAGGTTGAATTATTGACTAACTCAGGAGCCGAGGTTAAAGCTTCGTTAACTGCCACAACTTCTCCAGCAACTGGAATATAAACATCGCTGGCGGATTTTGAAGATTCTACAACGGCGAAGGCATCATGCTTTTTATAAATATTGCCAATTTTTGGTAATTCTACATAAACTAACTCGCCAAGGGCTTCGGCAGCATATTCAGTAATACCAATTGTGGCGATTTCGCCTTCAATTTTAATCCATTCGTGATCTTTTGTATATTTCATAATTTCTCCGTAAATTTAAGATGATTTTTTAATTGATTTTGTTTTTGGTTCAACAAAAACAAAAGAAGTAATTTGTGCTGGTATTTCGCGATCTCTAACAATGGCAACAACATTATCGCCAATTTTAATTTCACTTGGATTGAAATATCCTTGTCCAATAGAAATTTTTAAATTAGGAGAAAAGCCACCGCTGGTGAGCAATCCTATGATTTTTCCATCCTTTTTAATTTCAGTCCCTTCGCGGGCAATGCCTCTATCCAAAAGTTTAACACCCATTCTTTTACGAGATGCACCATTGGCTTTTTCTGCTAAAACTCGATTACAGCCGATAAAATTTTGATTGGTTTTGCTTACAACCCAACCAATCGATGCTTCTATTGGTGAGGTTGTGTCGTTTAAATCATGACCATAAAGTGGGTAACCCATTTCTAATCGAAGAGAGTCGCGAGCGCCCAAACCAATTGGCTTAACATTTTCATTGTTGCATAAATCTAACCAGAATTGTTCGACATTTTCATTGGAAATGCTGATTTCAAAGCCATCTTCACCAGTATAGCCAGTTCTGCTTACAAAAATTTCTTCGCCGTTTTTAAGTTTTAGAATCGCTAAATTCATATAGGCAATTTCATCAACATTGCCATTTGCTAAGTAATTATTGATAATTTTTGCGGAATTTTCGCCTTGAATTGCAATCAATGAACGATTGGTAAGCTCTTGAAATTTTAAATGCGAAGGAAGATTTTGAGAAATCCATTTTGCATCTTTTTCTTTGCATCCTGCATTTA
>JALREU010000050.1 GCA_023256705.1 Rickettsiales bacterium | reverse complement strand
ATGGGAGCAGCGGATGCGATCATCACTTTATGAACGGTATGGCCCTTGATGTCCATACCTAATATCGCTTGGGCTTTTTCGAAAGCATCGTCGGGATTTTCTGCGAGTTTGACTCCACCAGCTTTTCCTCGGCCACCGATCTTTACTTGGGCTTTCACCACAACTTTTCCGCCAATTTTTTCGGCGGCGACCTTCGCTTCGTGCGCGGTAGTGGCAACGGCTCCTGGTAGAACTGGAACTCCGTGTGCTTCAAATAGATCCCGCGCTTGATACTCAAAAAGGTCCATGGGTCATAACTTATCTACTGGTGCATATCGGAGCAACAAACGCTTATCTCCGTAGCTACCGAAATTGATTGTTGCTTCTGATTTATCCCCTGAACCTGAGACTGCTATCACAGTACCTAACCCAAAAGTGTCATGTGAGACGCGATCTCCGATAGCAAGTTGCAGAGTGTTTGATTGCTTCCCAGTTGCTTTAGGAAGTGGCGGTGGAGCAAATTTTTTCCGGGTTATGGGTGGATTAATGAATCCACTTTCGCTCTTATTCCAGTCAATCAAGTTTTCTGGAATTTCATCAAGGAATCGGGATGGTGGATTGTAATTTGGCGCACCCCATGATGAACGGTACTCAGCGCGCGATAAGTAAAGTCTTTGTCGGGCGCGAGTAAGACCAACGTACGCTAATCGACGTTCCTCTTCTAATTCCTTCTTCTCACCTAAAGTGCGTGAATGAGGAAATACTCCTTCTTCCATTCCGCTTAAGAAAACTGTTGGGAACTCAAGTCCTTTTGCAGTATGCAAAGTCATCAATGTGACAACGCCGCCATGATCTTCGCCTTCGGGAATTTCATCAGCATCGGCAACAAGTGCAACATCTTCTAGGAAGCCGGCTAAGGAAATCTCTTCGCCTTCATCAACTTCACGCTCTTCATATTCTTCAGCTACTGCAACAAGTTCTTCTAGGTTCTCGACACGAACTTCATCTTGGGGATCGTGGCTATCACGTAGTTCATCTAGGAGGCCCGATTGTTCGAGAGCCGCTGCGGCGATTGTTGAGGGTGGACGTTTGGCCTCAACAAGAACCCGTAGCGCGCTGAGCATTGCCACAAATTGGGAGATCGATGCAGAAGTCTTCGGCGTCAGACCCGCTTCATTGGCTCGATTGAGTGATTGCCAGAATGAAATTCCTTCTTTCTTTGCAAGATCATCAATGTTGTCGAGAGCTCTATCGCCAATTCCTCGCTTGGGGGTGTTGATGATGCGCCTCATCGAGACTTCATCATTCGGATTCACAATCACGCGCAAGTACGCAAGTAAATCTTTTACTTCTTTTCGTTCGTAAAATCGCACTCCACCGACAACCTTGTAGGGAATTGTGGCGCGCATGAATACTTCTTCAAAGACACGAGATTGGGCATTTGTTCGATAAAAAATAGCTGTTTCGCCAAATGTGGAGAGACCTTCGCGCTGGAGGCGGAAAAGTTCATCTCGGACAAATTCCGCTTCGTGATGTTCATTCTCCGCCACAAATCCCATGAGCTTTGGTCCACTTCCAGCATCAGACCACAAGTTCTTCTCTTTACGTGCTTCATTTAAGGAAAAAAGTTATTAATTTTATTAACATTTTTTTCACAATGTTATTAATGTTAATATCTTTTTTAAAATAACTTTTAAAATGTTGATAACTTGTTTGAATAGTTTAAAATTATGGAACGAAAATGTTAATAAAATGTTAAAAAAATTTAATTAACAAATTAACAGCTCTAATAATATAATCAAAAATAAATGAATAAAATTATTAATGTATTAAAAAATAAAATTGCTCAAAAAAATCCACCAATTTGGATTATGCGTCAAGCAGGAAGATATTTACCAGAATATCTAGAAACTCGAGCTAAAATTAATAATTTTCTTGATTTATGTTATAATCCACAATTAGCTTGCGAAGTTACTCTTCAGCCAATTAGAAGATTTAATTTTGATTCAGCAATTATTTTTTCAGATATTTTAGTAATTCCAGATGCTTTAGGAGTTAAGGTTGATTTTGTAAAAAATCATGGTCCAAAATTAGCTAATTTTAACCTAGAAAGCGATGTTTTAAAATTAAATACTCTAAATATAGATAAAAATTTAAAACCAGTCTATGAAGCTATAAACCTCACTAGATCAAAATTAGATAAAAATATTGATTTAATTGGTTTTTGTGGAGCCCCTTGGACTTTAGCTTGTTATATGTTAGAGGGTGGAGGTTCAAAAAATTTTGAAAAAATCCGTCAATTATCTCTAAAAAATGAAGATGAATTTACTAATCTTATAAAAATTTTAACAGAAAGTTTGAAAATATATTTAACTTCGCAAATTAAAGCTGGAGCAAATATTGTGAAAATTTTTGATTCATGGGCGGGAATTTTGCCACCTACTCTCTTAGAAAAATGGGTAATAAATCCAGCAATTGAAATTGTTAATTATTTAAAATTAAATCATCCTGAAATTCCAGTAATTTATTTTCCAAAAGCAATTGGAACTGGTTATGAGATTTTTGCAAAAAAAGTTAACAGCGATGGCTTGGCAATTGACCAAAATCTTGATTTAAATTGGGCAATAGAAAATATTTACGAAAAAAATAAAAGAATAATTCAAGGAAATCTTGATAATTTTATTTTGGCCTTTGGTGATAAAAAAATCATCGAAAATGAAGTAAGAAAAATCCTAAAAGCCTTTGAAAATAAACCGTTTATCTTTAATTTAGGTCATGGAATTTTACCACAAACTCCAATTGAAAATGTTGAATTTTTATTAAAATTAATTCGCGATTAACATGTATCCAAAAGCACATAAATACTTACTTGATATCAATAATTATGTTCCAGGTAAGTCTCAAGCAAAATCAAAAAACAAAAACATTATTAAATTATCATCCAACGAAAATGCTCTTGGAGCAAGTCCTAAAGCCTTAATAAAATATATTGAACATGCTAAGGATGTATTTAGATATGCAGATGGATCATGTACAAATTTGCGAGAAAAATTAGCGCAAAAAAATCAAATTGATGCCAATAAAATTGTTTGTGGTGCTGGATCTGACGAGATTTTAGCTCTTATTACCTCGGCTTTTGCCTCGGTTGATGATGAAATTATTTATACCGAACATGGTTTTTTAATGTATCCAATTTCCGCGCAAAGAGTTGGAGCTAAAGCAATAAAGGTTTTGGAAAAAAACTTAAAAACCGATACCAATAATATTTTAAACGCCATTACTCAAAAAACTAAAATTATTTTTTTAGCCAACCCAAATAACCCAACGGGCTCTTATTTAAACAAAACTGAAATTTTAGAATTAATAACCAAAATTCCTTCGAATATTTTATTAGTTTTGGATCATGCTTATGAAGAATATGTCGATGTTGATGACTATTATAACGGCTTTGAATTAGTTGAAAAATTCCCAAATGTAATTTTAACCAGAACCTTCTCAAAAATTTATGGTCTTGCCTCACTTAGAATAGGTTGGAGCTACTCTTCACTTGAAATTGCTAATATTTTAAATAAAGTTCGTGGACCTTTTAATGTCTCTGGACCAGCGCAAATTAGCGCATTATATGCCTTAGATGACGATGATTTTACTTTAGCTTCAAAACAGCATAATTCTAAATGGCTAAAAATTTTTGCCGACGAATTTAAGCAAATTGCCAATTTGCAGGCTTATCCATCGATTGCAAATTTTATTTTAATTGACTTTTTTTCGGCAATTAATGCCCAAAAAATCAATCAAGAATTGTTGAATGAGGGAATTATTTTAAGAGAAGTCGCAGGCTATGGACTGCCTTCTTTTTTAAGATTAAGCATCGGCAAAGATGAAGAAAATTATATAGTTTTAGATCATTTAAAAAAATTATTAAAATGTTAAATAATTATAACGATTTTTCTGGATCGCAAATGGCAAATGTCATTTATATTATAATTGTTATTGCCTTGATTTGTATGGGTTTTTCACGTAAAGAAATGCCCGCAAAATTAATTTTGAAATATATTTTAATCTGGGTTGTAATTATATTATTTGTAATAATTTTATATAGTTTTCGCTATGAATTTGGGGATGTGAAAAATCGTGTTTCTTCAGAATTATTTCCATCAAAAGCAGTAATAAAAAATCATGAGCAAATTACTATTGCTCTCTCTGCCGATGGTCATTTTTACATCAATTTAAAACTAAATAACAAAAATATCCGTTTTATGATTGATACGGGAGCCAGTGAAACTGTAATTGATAAAAAAATTGCCGAAGAAATCGGTATTGATTTTAGAAATTTATATTATGACAAAATCTTTAAAACAGCCAATGGTCAGGTGCGAGGAGCAAGTATAAATATTGATGAAATTGATGTTTCAGGTGTAAAATTTTACAATGTTGAGGCTTCAATCACCGAATCAGATTTATCGGTTCCGTTGCTTGGTATGAGCTTTTTAAAAAGATTTTATAAATATGAATTTTATCGCGAAAAATTAATTTTAACATTGTAAAGCTAAAAAACTAATAGCATATTTTTTTGCTATATGTTATTAATATAATTCACTAAAATAAATCCCTTAAAATTAAATTTAAAAATCTTAAAAAATGGAAGAGAAATTTATCAAAGTTGTTGGCGCTAAAGAACATAATTTAAAAAATGTAAATATTGAAATCCCAAAAAATGAATTGGTAGTGGTTACGGGTTTAAGCGGTTCAGGAAAGTCTTCTCTTGTATTTGACACTATTTATGCCGAAGGACAAAGGCGATTTATCGAAAGCCTTTCTTCTTATGCTCGACAATTTTTAGATATGCAGGATAAGCCTGATGTAGAGTCAATCACGGGGCTATCACCAGCTATTGCTATTGATCAAAAAACCACCTCAAGAAATCCGCGCTCAACCGTTGGAACGGTCACAGAAATATATGATCATTATCGATTATTATTTGCTAGAATCGGCGTCCCATATTCTCCAGTAACAGGTAAACCTATACAAAGTCAGTCAGCATCTGTAATAGTTGATAAAATTTTGCAACTTCCAAAAAAAACTAGAATTTACATTTTGGCTCCGATAGTTCGTGGCACCAAAGGCGAATTTCGTAAAGAAATGATGGGAGCAAGAAAACAAGGTTTTCAGCGTATTAAAATTGATGGAAAAATCCATGATTTAAACGAAGTTTTACCTCAGCTCGACAAAAATAAAAAACATAATATCGAAATAGTTGTTGATAGAATTGTAATTTCTGAAGATCTTGGAAATAGAGTTTCGGATTCGGTTGAAAATGCTTTAAAAATTGCTGATGGTTTGATTTATGTTGAAATTGTTAGTTTCCCCGAGGATGAAAATTTAACCAAAGAAAAAACTAAAAAAACTTCAAAAAAACCAGATAATATTGATAATAATGAGCTACTAACTGCAAAAGTTGGTGATATTATTTTGTTTAGTGAAAAATTTTCCTGCCCAGAATCGGGCTTTACTATTGCCGAAATTGAGCCACGATTATTTTCTTTTAACTCCCCTTTTGGAGCTTGTAAAAAATGTGATGGTCTTGGAACAGAAAAATATTTTAATGTAGATTTGTTGGTTGAAGATGAAAATTTATCATTAAGACAAGGTGCAATTTCTATTTGGCAAGGCGTTCAAGAAAGATTTTATATGCAGATTTTAACCGCCATGGCAAATCACTATAAATTTAGTCTCGATGTTCCATTTAAAACCTTATCGAAAGAAGTTAAGGATAAAATTTTTTATGGCACAGCTGGTGAAGAAATTGAATTAAAAATTGAAGATGGACTTAAGTCAATTAAAGTAAAGAAAACCTTTGATGGAATCGTAAATAACCTTAAAAAAAGACTTGAAGAAAAAGTTGCCGAAGATGAAGGTGACGAATTTGTAAAATATCAAGCCAACAAAAAATGCGATTCATGTAATGGCTACAGGCTTAATGAACAAGCATTGTCAATAAAAATTGCTGGCAAACATATAGGTGAAGTTACGGCAATGTCAGTTGAAAAATCTATTGAATGGTTTAATGATTTGCCAAAATATTTAACCCCAATGCAAAAACAAATTTCCGAAAGATTGCTCAAAGAAATATCGCGCAGACTTGGGTTTTTATCAAATGTTGGATTAGAATATTTAACAATAAATCGTGAAGCTGGAACCCTATCAGGAGGCGAAGCTCAGCGAATAAGATTGGCTTCGCAAATAGGTTCGGGGTTGTCAGGAGTTTTGTATGTACTAGACGAGCCCTCTATTGGCCTACATCAATCCGATAATAATAAATTAATCCAGACTCTAAAAAATTTACGCGACCTTGGCAATTCTGTTATTGTGGTTGAACATGATGAAGAAATGATGAGAGAAGCTCAATATCTTATCGATGTTGGACCGGGTGCAGGTATTCATGGTGGAAAAATAATTTCACAAGGCAAGCCAGATTTTGTAATTGCCGATGATAATAGCATTACTGGGCAGTATTTGAGTGGCAAAAAGAATATCGAAATCCCTACTAAAAGAAGAAAAATCGATACTCAAAAAATGATTAAATTAAAAGGGGCTACTTTAAATAATTTAAAAAATGTTGATCTGAATTTGCCATTAAAAGTATTTGTGGCGGTGTCCGGAATTTCTGGTGGTGGAAAATCCAGCTTGATTATCAAAACCCTATATCCAGCCTTAAATAAAATTGTAAATAAGGCAAGAGTTATGCCGGGACCTTATCAGGGTCTATTTGGACATCATTTAATTGATAAAATTATTGAAATTGATCAATCCCCAATCGGCAGAACACCTCGTTCTAACCCATGTACTTATATTGGTGCTTTTAGTTTTATTCGTGAATTTTATGCAAATTTACCCGAGTCAAAAGCCCGCGGATATAAGGTTGGAAGATTTTCTTTTAATGTTAAGGGCGGAAGGTGCGAAACTTGTCAAGGCGATGGAGTAATAAAAATTGAAATGCATTTCTTGCCAGATGTTTATGTTAAATGCGAAACCTGTCATGGCAAGAGATATAATCGCGAAACCCTTGAAATAAGATACAAAGATAAATCAATCTCGGATATCCTAGAAATGACCGCCGAAGATGCCTATAATTTTTTTGCACAAATGCCTCATATTCAAGATAAATTTAAGGCTTTGTGCGATGTTGGTCTTGGTTATATCAAGATAGGTCAAAGCGCCACCACCTTATCTGGCGGTGAAGCACAAAGAATTAAATTGGCAAAAGAATTAAGCAGAAAGGCAACGGGTGACACCTTGTATATACTTGATGAACCCACAACTGGATTGCATTTTGAAGATATCAATAAGTTGCTAAAAGTATTGCATAAGCTGGTGGAATCAGGTAATTCTATTTTAGTTATTGAACATAATTTAGATGTTTTAAAAACCGCAGATTGGATTATAGATATCGGCCCTTGTGGGGGCGAGAAAGGCGGTTACATTGTTGCCGAAGGTACTCCAGAAAAAATTGCCAAAGACAAAAATTCAGTTACTGGAAAATATTTAGAAAAATCATTAAAATAATTATGGAGCTCTCTAATCTTAAGGAAGCAATGCTTGCATCAAGCTACCATCTTAATAAAAGGATGGATGAGTTATTGACGGTTAAGAATCAAGATTCAAAAATTGTGGAAGCCATGAGATATTCGGCTTTGTCAACCGGCAAAAAAATTCGACCATTTTTATTGATGTCGGTGGCAAATATTTTTGATTATCCAGTGAGCAATTGTCTCGATGTTGCTTGTGCAGTTGAGTTTGTCCATGTCTATTCTTTGATTCACGATGATTTGCCAGCAATGGATAATGATGATTACCGAAGAGGAAAATTATCTAATCACAAAAAATTTGACGAAGCCACTGCAATTCTAGCTGGCGATGGATTGCTTACATTGGCTTTTGAAATAATTGCATCAACCAATGAAATTAAAGACAATAATATCAAGATTGAAATGATTAGGGTTTTATCAAACGCAATCGGATATAAGGGAATGGTTGGTGGACAAATGATTGATATTGAAAATTCTCAAAAAACAATTTCTAAAGAATTAATTGCAAATATCCATCGCCTTAAAACTGGAGAATTATTTATGGCTTCATCAGAATTGGGTGCCGTTATTGCAAATGCTAGTCAAAATGACAGAAAAGCTATCAGGTTTTTTGCTAATGATTTAGGCTTGGCGTTTCAAATTAAAGATGATATTTTGGATCATCAAGGAATGGATATTGGCAAAACCGAAATTGACGAAATTGCTCACAAAAAACCCAAAAAAAACACCAGCATTGTCGATATAATTGGCATCGATAATTGCCAAAAGCAATTAATTCTTTTAAAAGAACAAGCCAAATCTCATATAAAAATATTTGGCAAAAAATCTATTATTCTTAATGAGTTAATTGATTTTTTATTACATTAAATTTATTCCATTTATTTTTAATGTAATTTATTAACAGATATATTGACAATTTTTTTTTAAAAAATAAAATTCTAGTGCATTTTAAAAAAGCATCGATGTAAACCTAAAAAATTTATGTTAGCTTAATAAAAGCATAATCCTAAACAAAATAATTTTATATAATATGAAAAAATTTTCACTAATTATTGCAATCGTTGCAATGTTTGCTTCTGTTGCTAATGCACAAACCCCAGCTCCTGCTGCTGCTCCAGCTGCTGCTCCAGCTGTTGCTAACGCTGCTGCACCAGCCGAAGCTCCTAAAGCTGAAAAAAAAGCTAAAAAAGCTAAAAAAGCTAAAAAAGCTGAAGAAAATGCTGGTACCGCTCCAGCTGCTGCTCCAGTTGCAGTTCCTGCTCCAGCTACAGCTCCAGTTAAAAAATAGCTAGGTCAAAATATTCGGATTATGCTTTTAACAAAGTTATAATCCGAATATTTTTTTAAATATTTGATTGTAAAATTAACTTTTAGATTCTAAAATTTATATCATAGCCGGATTAGCTCAGCGGTAGAGCAACTGTCTTGTAAACAGTAGGTCGTCAGTTCAAACCCGACATCCGGCACCACCATCACCCAATTTTCAACCCTTTACGCAAAATTTTAACTCTTTCCCAAGGCAATTAAAATAACTCAATGCAATATCTTAAATCGTTATTATTTGTAATATTCATCAATTGTTGGGGAGCGATTATTCCGATTGTTTTCTTGCTACCCGCATTTATTTTTAAAAGCAAAAAAATTGGCGATTATGGCGCTAAAATTTGGTCACAATTTTCATTCTATGTTTTAAAAAAACTCTGCAAAATTGAATATAAAATTATAGGTCAAGAAAATATCCTCAATGAACCCTGTATTTATGCTTGTAAGCATCAATCAATGTGGGAAACTGTGGTGATGCATTTGATATTAAATCGCCCTGTATATGCCTATAAAAAAGAATTAGAAAAAATTCCATTTTATGGCTGGTTTTTGAAGTTTATGAGTGGCATTGGTGTTGATCGCAAAGGTGGCATGAAGTCTTTAAAAAATGTTATTTCTCAAGCTAAATTTTATTTAAATAAAGGTCAAAGTGTGGTGATTTTTCCACAAGGAACAAGGGTTCCCGTTGGAGAAAGTGTTAAAGATTTTCCATATCAGGCGGGAATTACCGCTTTGTATAATTCGTGCGAAACAAAAATTGTTCCCGTCGCCTTAAACTCAGGATTATATTGGCCAAAACACAAAATTTTAAAAAACCCAGGGGTGATAATTATTCAGTTTTTGCCAGCAATTAATCAAGGATTATCCAAAGATGATTTTAACAGAGAATTAATTTCAGCCATCGAAGATGCATCAAATAAATTAGCAATTGTTGCTAACAAATAGGGTTATATAATACTAAAACTACGATTGCACTAATATTTTATGCAAAAATATTAATTTATAAGGAAGAGTCTGCAAGATTTTGAGTGTGATTTAAATCATCGCGAATTTGAAGTTTTAAATTTTCTAAATCTGATTCGCTCATATTTTTGTCGACCTTATAGATATTATCGGAAACCACAAAACATAAGCGTGAAAAAGGTAGTGGAATTTTAAATTTATCCCAGCTTTTTTTGATTATAATAAATCTCGAACAAGAATAAGAAACATTTATTAATGAAGCGCCAGTTAATTTGGCGATATTAATAATTTCGCCGTTAATTTCTTGATTGGGTCCGCGTGGACCATCTGGGGTAATGCCAAGCGAACAACCGCTTTTTAAGCCGTTAA
>JALREU010000004.1 GCA_023256705.1 Rickettsiales bacterium | reverse complement strand
ACACCACAAAGCCACTTGAAGACACGACTAACTTGCGAAGCCAAGTCTTTTGGCGCTTACGATGACGAATCCAATAAATCGTTAAACCTAGAAGTGACAATGAAAAGGTTATAAACACATTAATTGAATATAAAACTACTAATATATGCACCGACCCACCAGTAATTATTAGAGTGGCAATAGCGCAAATTGTCATAAATAAAATGCCATTTTTTACCACCAATCTACTTGATAATGAGCTAAATGATTTAGGCATCCATTCATCGTTCGCCATATTAGCAATAACATTTGGACCCGCCAAGAATCCAGCATTTGCCGCAACAATTAATAAGCCAGCTTCAAAAATCAACACAATTGGAACAATAAATTTTCCAAGGCTAATATCTTTATAATACCAACCTTCAGTTATCGCATAAAAAGTGGTAGCATTTAAGGTTTGACCTGGTGTTTTAGTAACGCCCCAAAGTAAATATAAAATGATAATTCCTGCCGCCATAAAGGCCAATGAAGTTGCCACCAAAAACATTGTGATTTTTGCAGTTCTAACTCTTGGCTCCGATAAAGTATTGACATTATTTGAAACCGCCTCCAATCCAGTATAAGTTCCCCCTCCCATCGAAAAAGCCTTTAAAAAAATCGACAAAACAAAAACCCAACCCATAGTATTTTTCATTTCGCTTGTTTCTTGAACCGCCTGTGGAATCAATGCTGGAAGCCCAAAACCATGAGCCACAATTCCATGAATTATTAGAAAAAAATGAGTAAAAATAAATCCTAAAAAAATCGGCAATAAGAATTTAATCGACTCTTTCATGCCTCGAAGATTTAGAAAAGCCAAGAAACATATCATTAAAATTGCGACCAACATTTTAATGCTTTGCATATCTTTGGGCAAAAAGCTAAAAATTGCATCAACACCGCTGGCAATTGAAATGGAAATTGTTAAAACATAATCAACTATTAATGCCGAGCCAGAAACCAAACCCGCATATTTTCCAAGCAATCTTGTGGCAACTCTATAGCCACCTCCGCCATTTGGAAATAGTTCAATTACTTGAGTATAAGCAAAGGAGATAATAAAAATGGTAAATGCCGTAGCAATCGCAAGATAAATCGCTAGCTCTTCGTGTGAGCCAAGGGCAACAAAAGCTTCTTCTGGACCATAGCATGATGAAGAAATACCATCAGCTCCAAGACCAACCCATGCCAAAAAAGCCACTAAAGTAAGGCTTTTGCGTGTTTCTTTATCAAAAAAATCACGAGGATTTCCAAATATAAAATTTCGAAGTTTTATAAGCATAAATATTTTAATCTTAGAACAAGGAAATATTATAATTTAAAAATATTTCCAATTCAACATTTTATAATTGATTTTTTAAAGAATTAAATTTTTCCATTAAATTTTTTATTAATTCTGGAGATTTTTGTCCTCTTATTTTTTCAATTCCTGACGAAATATCAAAAAATTTTGCATTAGTTTTTTTTAAGGCGTTATCGATATTGCCGATATTAATACCGCCCGATAAAAACCATGGTTTTTGACTGGAAATATTTTTCAACAAATCCCAATCAAATTTATTGCCACTTCCTGGCAATTTATTGTCAAACAAGAAATAATCTACGGAATTTTCAAATATTTCAATCGATTCAAGATCTTTATTGTCTTGGATTGAAAAAGCCTTGATTATTTTAATATTTGGATATTTATCTTTGAAACTATGAATATATTGCAAATTTTCTTCACCATGAAATTGAAAAAAATCTGGCTGTAATGAATTATTTATTTTCTCGATTTCATCGATAGAAGCATTGACTGCAACCGCTACTTTAGAAATATTTTTTGGAATGAATTTAGCAAAAATATTCGCTTGCTGATAATTAATGTTGCGAACTGAATTTTTTACAAAGACAAAGCCCAAAAAATCGCAAGAATTTTCTATTGCACACTCCAAAGAATTAATATCATTAAAACCACAGAGTTTGATTTTCATTTGTTAAAATTTAAATCCGGGAGGAAGTGGAATTCCAGCAGTGGCTGATTTTATTGCCTCGCTGGATCCTTCATCTGATTTTTTCTTGGCATCATTAAATGAAGCTATGATTAAATCTTCCAAAATTTCTTTTTCATCAATGGAAATTAATTTTGGGTCAATTATAATTTTTTTTGCAACACCATTGCCGGTTAAAACTGCCTTAACCATTCCACCGCCAGCAGAACCTTCAAATTCTTTTTCAGCAATTTCTGCCTCAATTTTTTTCATTTTTTCTTGCACTTTTTGTGCTTGTTGCATTAGTCTTTGGATATCCATAAATATTGATTATTTTGATTTAATTTAAGAATTTAACTAATTAATTGCCTTTAAAAATCTAGGAAAATAATTGTTAATTTTATATTCTAATATCCTCTTAATTTTTCTTATAAATCCAACCTTGTCAATATTTTCTTTTGCAAAAATGTCATAATTTTTAGATTCATAGCCTTCAATATTGATTTGCATGGTGCCAATAACTTCATTTTTTTTAATTGGTGCATTAAGTGGCGACTTATATTTAACTTCCACTTTTATGTCACCAATATTTACGTCTCTATTAACATTAAAATTAATCGATTCATTTATAATACCTTCAACTTGTTTTTTATTTCCTAGCCAAACATTGATTTTAGCGACTTCATCGCCTTTTTCAAAAATGTATATTTTTTTAAAATTATTGAAGCCGTAATCCAATAATTCGGTAATAATATTTTCACGAATTTTTGGAGTTGGCGCCTTATTTACAACCGCAACCAATCTTCGATTATCTCTCTTGACCAAGGCAACCAAGCCATATCCGCCTTGATTGGTATGACCGGTTTTTCCACCAACAACTCCATCATAATGATTTTTTATTAATGGATTGCGATTTTTTTGAGTAATGTTGCGATAAGTAAATTCGGTAATGCTCAAATATTGAGCATATTGAGGAAAATCATTATATAATCTTATAATCAAAGTTGCCAAATCTTTTAGAGTCATATAATGCCCATCTTGATGCAAACCATGTGGATTCATGAAATGTGAATTATTCATATTTAACTCTTTTGCCTTTACATTCATTAAATTAATAAAATGTTCATAGCTATTTGCCGTAGTTTGGGCAAGAGCTATGGCTGCATCATTTGCCGAAACCGCTAATAGTCCTTTAAGCAAATCATCAACCGAAACCACATCTCCATAATTTAAGAACATCGAGGAGCCACTTTTGCGCCAAGCGTCTTTACCAATTAGGCAACGATTTTGTAATTTTACATTACCCTTTTTGACTTGATCAAAAACCACATAAGCAGTCATCAATTTAGTCATCGATGATGGTGAGATTTTTTCATTTATGTTGCGAGATTTAAGAATTTCTGAGGTATCAGCATCCATTAATAAATAATAATTTGCACTCTCTAAATATTGATAGGCAAGGCTGGCTAACGAATCAGCTATTTTAATATTTAACAATAAAACTGCACATAAAATTGCTAAAAAGTTTTTGAAGATGTGTTGTAGTTTTAAAAATTTTTGCATTAATTATTGCGGTGCAAATATTACAAAATTATCCAGATAAATTATTTTCAAAAAATTTAATATATTCATTTTTTTCTTTATAATATTCCAGCTGTTTTTTTCTTAACAAATTTTTTCTTTCAACGATTAATTTTCTTGAAATTTCTAAATCATCTTGCGATCTTGAATTAATGATGGTTCTAACTGCATTTTGTAAGCTGGCAATTGGTACTAAATTATAATTTTTATCAGATGCGGAAGACTTTACCCCATGTCCATCTTGAATAGGAATATAAATTTTATCGAAATCTTCACCCAAATTATTAAATGGCTTATTCAAATATGTGTTATAAGCAATTTCAAAAACATTTGGATCTAGACCGCTATCAGGATTATTGGAGATTCCTTGTTGATAAGTTTCTAAATCAGGAAAATACTGCACATTTCTACTTCCCAAATATGATATATCGATATAATTATATTTATTTGCTAGGGTTTTTGAAGGAGAATTTTGTCCATCTGGAGTATGAAAATTAGTTGGATTTTTGTAATCAAAACCCGAATCCATCCCCAAAAAACCTAAGACACCCCTATCTTCTTGCATGGTTCTTTGCTTATTAATTTTATTGGCTTCGCTTTTATATCTGGATTCAAAAACATCGTTAGTTGAAAAATTACTCAAATCATTGGAGCAAGACACTAAATTTAATGCCAAAAATAAGCCAATTACTGTTTTTTTAACAACAACATTCATCGCTATTATTTTCTGATTATTATTGCCTCGTTACCGTTATTTTCTATTGAATTTTTAACTTTTAAGGCTTGATTTCTAGATGAGTAAGGACCAAAAACTGAACGATAAATTCTGCGTTCATTTACGGTTGCAGTTATAACTTTACCATTTTTTTGATTAGTTATTAAAGCAAGTCTTTCTCTGGCACCAGAAGAATTATTGAAGGCGCCAACTTGAACATAATATCCAGCTTTGCCACTGGAATAATATTTTGAAACTTTGCTATTTTTTTTGCTATTAGATTTATAATTACTCACCGAAGAATCTTCAGCCTTAGAATCATTTAATTCTTGATTATCTTCCGAGACAACTTCTTTGTTATTTTTTCTCGAGGTTTTTTTATATTTTTTAGTAGAATAGGTAATAATTTTACTACCCTCCTCATCTTGCTCAACATCGCTAGCGTTGTTTTTGTAAAGATTTTTACCTGAGGCAATTTGGCCCGATTGAGAATTTTGTAAATCTTCTTCAAAAATCTCAGATTTTTCAGCTTTTTTAAGGTTTTTGCTTGATGAATTATCTTGATTTAACTCAATTTCTTGTGATTCAAAATCGTTTTTTTCAATTTTTTTGGCATTATTTTCTAAACCTAAATCATATTCTACAGTTTGCTCAGAATTAGAAGCATTATCTTTTTCAATTACCCCAATTTTATTTGCCGAATTATTGGAATTAGCAAAATTTTTTTTGTAGCTTTCCAAACCCAAATCATTGGTTTTATTTTTAGCGTTCAGGTTGTTTGCTTCAATATTATCGCTATGACTAATTTGCCCCGACATTATCTTGGCATTAGCTTCTGGAACTCTGGTTTTAATAGGTTTTGGCTTACCTTGCAAATCAACAAATCTCACTTCGGTTGGCTGATTATTGTTTTTTTGGCAACCAGCGAACGAAAAAATTAAGGAAAAAATTAGGAATTGTTTTGCGATTTTTTTCATAAAATGATATTAATTTATTTTTCACCATAATGCAATTTTTCTGCTAATTTATGGGAACAGTTAAAACCTAAATATATTTATAAAAAGATTTTTAAATTATTGCAATTTAAAAAACAATTTATTTATTAATTTTATGATTTTTTTATGTCATCTTCATCAAAAAGAATTCTTTTTGACGATCCTTCTAAATCATCATATTGTTTATTTTTTGTACACCAAAAAAATGCCAACAAACCACCAAGACTCATTATCAAAGTTAATGGAATTAAGAAAATCAATACATTCATAATTTCTTTTTATAATTTAATTTTAATGAATTTAAAGTTACCAGCAATGAAGAGCTTGACATCGCAATCGCTGCCAATAGTGGCACAATGTAGCCAGCAATTGCAAAAGGCACGGCAAAAATATTATAGATTAAAGCAATGGCCAAATTTTGTTTCATAACTTTAAAGGTTTTTTTCGAAAATTTAATTAGATAAATTACCGCCGATAATTTATCACCTTCAATCAAAATATCTGCTATATTTTGCGACAAATCAACGGCCTTAGAAAATGATAATGAAATATCAGCAAGAGCCAGAGAAGGAGCATCATTAAGCCCATCTCCAATCATTAAGATTTTCTTGCCATCATCTTTGAGTTTTTGAATAATTTCAGCCTTTTCAACTGGATTTTTTTGCCAATAAAATTGACTTATATTGGCGATTTTAGCTATTCTTTCCACCTCTTGTTTTTTATCGCCCGATAATAAAATAATTTTTTTGTTTTGTGATAATAAATATTCAATTAATTCATGACAATTTTCTTTAATTTTATCTTTGAAAACAAACAAATATTGGCAATTTTCGCCCGTTAAAAAGCAAGTTAATTCACTTTGTAATTCATCTTCAAAGCGATTAATTTTATCGAATGAAAAATTTATTTTGCAAAATTCCTTATTGCCGATATAAAAGGTTTTTCCATCGACATTTCCAGAAATTCCAGAACCTTGTTTGGAAGTTGTGGTTATTGTATAATTTTTATTTTTAACAATTTTTTCTAATGATTTTTCTAGCGATTTCGTTAGGGATTTTGCAATTGGATGGTTACTAAATTTAGCAATATTATAAGCGATTGCAAAATTATCTTGATGGTCGATATCGTCAAGCGAGACTTGATTATATTGCTCACCCTCAATCTCGTAAACTCCAATTAGATTTGGCTCGCCAACAGTGATACTTCCGGTCTTGTCAAAAATTACATAGTCGATTTTTTCTAATTTTTCCAAAACTTCGCCATTTTTTATAATGATGCCATTTTTTACAAAATTCGCAATCGCCAAGGATTGTGCAATCGGAATAGCGAGCGCCAAAGCGCATGGGCAGGTAATAATCAAAACCGCGGTTGCCTTCATCAAAGCCAAATCCCATAAATCTTGTCGATAAAAAAACCAATAAATAAAAGTTAGAAAAGCAATTAAGTGAACCGCAGGCGTATAATATTTTGAAAAATTATCGGCAATTCTAACATAAGTGTTTTTCTTAAATTCAATTTTGGCAATAATTTCAATAATTTTAGACAATAATGATTCATTGATATTTTTTGATATTCTTACCTTAATTGGATTGCCATTATTAATGCTTCCGCCAAATATTTGATCGCCAATTTTAACATTGACAGGGATTATCTCTCCAGAAATAAGTGAATTGTTAATTATGGTTTCTCCTTCAATAATTTCGCCATCACAAGCAATTTTTTCTCCACTTGCCACCAATAAAACCATATCTTTTCGTAGTTTTTTACTTGGAATTAGGGTCACTTTTCCATCAACTTCAATCCTGCCAAAGGTAGTTTGCAACAATGAAAATTCCGAAGTTATATTAAAAATTTTTTTTCGCGCTTTAAAATCAAGATATCTTCCAATTAGCAGAAAAAAAATCAGCATAACCACCGAATCAAAATAAATATCACTGCCAATTCTATAAGTTTGAATAATACTGACTATTGTTGCCAAAAAAATTGCAATCGAAATTGCTAAATCCATATTTGGAAAGCCCTTTATCGTGGATTTATAAGCTGATATAAAAAATATTCGACCCGAATAAATTATAACAGGCAAAGCAATAATTGATGACAAAATATATAAAAATTGGCGAGTTATTCCATTAATTTCATTTTGGTTATCAAACCATAAGGCAAATGAAAAAAGCATGATATTGCCAACGCCAAAACCCGCTACAGCCAATGCTTTGAAAATTTGATTATTAAATTTTTGTTCAATTTCTTTGATATATTCATCTTCAATTGGTAAAGCCTTATAGCCGATATTATTAATTAAATTTATTAAATTTTTACCATCAACAAAATCACCTCGCCAAGTTAATTCTAAGATTTTTTGAGTTAAATTTACTCGGGCATTTATTACTTGTTCTTGCTTTTTTAATAGATTTTCAATCAGCCACACACAGGCGCCACAACTAATCGCAGGAATTGCTAAATTGATAGTCTTGTAATTGTTATTTGAAATTAGACAATAATCTTCAATGGCAAAATCTTCTTGAACTGGAAGCGGTTTTAGAGAAATATTTGAATCAGTAACTCTGTTTAAATAATAATTACTTAATCCATTATTTTGGATAATATTATAGCCAACTTCGCACCCATTACAACAAAAATTTACCTGATTTTCTAGTAAAATATTTTCGCAATGAAGGCATTTTTTCATCGGTTATATGGTGATTTATTTTCTAAATCCTCGGGCTTGACAATAAAATAATAAATATCTTGGATCACTTTATCTTTATGAGAAACAACGGTTTCTAGCTCCCATGTTCCAGCATGTTCCAGCTTAAACTTGACATATGAAAAGGATTTTGCCTGAATTTGACCGGTATAAGCTATATCAAATTTTTCATCAGGTAAATATTTCAGTTTATAAATTACCTCAATTTCAGATATTAAATTATTATTTAAATCAGTTAATAAAGTTTCGATTGAATATTCATTGGAGGTAGTTTTTTTGATGTCATTCTTTACAAGGTAGCCCAATTTTCTCTGTTCTTGAATTTTTTCAAGAATTTTGTTGTAATCCGATGTTTTTTGATAAGAGCCAGATGTGTATATGCCCCGCCATGTTTTATTGGCGATAAAAATATAGGCAACATTAATCACAATAACAATAGCGAAAATTGCAAATAAATAATATGGCCAATAAATTTTAAAATCCTTTATATTAATTGGTTTTTTCATAAAATTGGGTTAAAATTAATTTAAATTCATTATACAAATCATTGTAATTAACTTCAAGAATTTGTTGCTTTGCAATAATTACAAAATCATAATTTTTTTTCACGGAAGTTGGACATAATTCTCTGAAAATATTATTTATTCTTCTTTTGACTAAATTGCGATTAGTGGCTAATTTACAGGTTTTTTTAGATATTGTAATGCCATATCGACAAAATTCTAAATTTTTGGGATTAACATTTTTATCAATCGTAGGATTGTATAAGAAGATAAAAGACTTGCTGTGAATTTTTTTGGCGGTATTTTGGAGTTTTTTAAACTCTATCGACTTTTTAATCTTAAAAATTTTCATTTTCAAAATAGTTATTATTATAATTTTAATATTATTTTGAAATTTTTATATTTTGTTTGAAAATTTAACTAATAGATTAAATAAAATATTAGTTAAATTACACAAAATTTAGCTATAATTAAACAGATAAAGAGAAGCGTCCTTTGGCACGGCGTCTAGCTAATACTTTTCTACCGCCAGCGCTTGCCATTCTTGCTCTAAAACCATGTCTTCTTTTGCGGACAATTTTGCTTGGTTGCCAAGTTCTTTTCATAAAATTTAAGAAATTTAAGTGGATTATTTAATCAAACTATTTAAAAAAATTCGATAATTATTCATCTAAATTTTAATCATCATCGATTTATTTGCAATAGCTAATTTACTTTTTTATTTGGTTATTGCCATCTACCAAAATTACTTTTGGTTGAAAATTGCGAGCCTCTTCCAATTTCATTGAACCATAAGCTATAATAATAACATTATCTCCAACCTGAACTTTACGAGCGGCGGCGCCGTTGATTTTGATTTCGCCAGAATTTCTGGGTGCTTTAATTGCGTAAGTGGTGAATCTCTCGCCATTATTAATATTTAAAACATCAACCATCTCGTGGTTTAAAATTCCCGATTGGTCAAGCAATTCTTCATCAATCGAAATCGAACCTTCATAATTTAAATCAGCTTGGGTGACTGTGGCCCTATGAATTTTGGCTCGCATTAATGTAATTTTCATATGTTAATTATGTTGTTTATAAAGTTTAATAGCTCTATTTTCAAAGGCTTGCATCATTTTTTGCGTAGCTGAAGAAAATATTGCGCCAAGCATTTTGCTAAGCAGAAGAGAATTAAATTCAAATTCAAGATAAAAATTAACCAAACAATGATTATTGTCAATTTTAATTATTTTCCATTGATTGATTAAACTTTTGAATGGACCCTTAATAGCTCTGGCTTCAACAAAAAATTCTTCATCGCTAATTTTTTTAAAAATTACATCTGAGGTGTATTTTTCATAAATACTTTTGAAATTAATTACTAAATCAGCATGAAGCTGATTCTCGTTAATTATTTTGGTAATATGAGAATTACTGCACCAAGGCAAAAATTCTGGATATTTTTCTATATCAATTACCAAATCATAGATTTCCTTGGCAGAAAATTGCATTTTTTTTGATTCTTGAATTTTTGGCATCGTCTTTTATGAAAATTGTTCTTTTTTAATCATTTCTTCCATTTTCTTTGGATCAATCTTTCCAAATTTTCCAAGCATTTTTTGCATGACCTTATATTTTTTTATCAATCTATTTACTTCTTGGATGTTTGAACCCGCCCCTCTTGCGATACGATGTTTGCGTGATGAATTTAGTAAATCTGGATTTTTTCGCTCTTTTTGCGTCATCGCCAAAATAATAGCCTCTTGCACTTTAATTTCTTTTTCGAAATGACCCATTTGCTTGAGCTGTTCTTTAATTTGCCCAACTCCGGGTAATAAATTTAATATCGAACTCATGCCACCCATTTTTCGCATATTACGAATTTGCGACAAGATGTCGTTAAAATCGACCTTACCTTCCTTAAGTTTATTGGTGGTTGATTCCATTTCTTTCATATCAAAAATTTCTTGGGCCTTTTCCACCAAAGAAACCACATCACCCATTCCAACAATTCTCGAAGCAATTCTATCTGGATTAAACTCATCGAGCTCTTCTAACTTTTCACCAACTCCAATAAATTTAATTGGACATTGAGTTGAAGCCTTCATGGTCAAGGCGCTACCGCCTCTAGCATCGCCATCGAGCCTTGTTAAAACAACTCCCGAAATCGGTAAATTTTCTTTAAATTTTTCTGCAACATTTACCGCATCTTGACCAATCATGGCATCAACAACTAAAAGCACTTCTTGAGGATTAATTTCTTTATTTATCGCAATAAGTTCTTCCATTAATTCTTGATTGATAGCGGTTCTTCCAGCGCTATCCAAAATCAGTAAATCATAATTGCCTGAAATTGCCTGTGCTTTAGCATTTTTGGCTAATTGAAGCGGGCTTAAATTTTTATCAAAATTGGCAAAATCAACTTGGATTTTATCGGCTAATATTTTTAATTGTTCTGAAGCCGCTGGACGATAAATATCAAGCGATGCCAATAATATTTTTAATTTATTTCTCTGTTTTAATCGAAAAGCAATTTTTGCCGAAGAGGTAGTTTTTCCAGCGCCCTGCAAGCCTGTCATTAAAATTATGGCAGGTGGCTTACATTTGATATTCAACTCAGACTTTTCACTTCCAAGCAATTTAACCAATTCATCATGAACGATTTTTACAATCATTTGTCCAGCCGAAACGCTTGATATAACCTTTTGCCCAATAGCGACTTCCTTGACATCGCTTATAAATTTTTTGGCGATCACCAATGACACATCAGCCTCAAGAAGAGCGATACGAATCTCTCTAAGGGTTTCGTTTAAATCATCTTCATTAATGAATTTTTTCCCAGAAATTTGTGAGAAAATTTTTGTGATTTTATTAGAAAAATTATCAAACATAGAATATATTTTTAATGTGTTCAGGTATTTTATTTGGTTTAAGGGTCTTGGTATTAATGCAAACTAAATCAATATTTGCCGACGAAATAACTTTATTATCAATTTTAATTTCTTGAAAAATTTTAACTTTTAGATTTGAAACCTCAAGAAACTTCACGCTAACGGTAATTTCATCATCAAGACGAGCAGGCGAGAAATATTCCGCCTCAACCCTTCTAACCACAAAACCAATATTTTGAGTTAGAGCCAATTCATTTTGATAGATTTCATTCATTCTCAAATAATCGGTTCTAGCACGCTCATAGAATTTAAGATAATTAGCATAATAAACTATGCCTCCTGCGTCGGTGTCTTCAAAATATATGCGATAGCGAAAATTATTCATATTTTACAGTAATTTCAGCAGAGCAATTAGGGGTTTCGTGAACTTTTATTGCAATGCATTTAATAGGATGATTAGCGAATAATTGAGGACAAATATCGTAAAGTAGATGTTTGGCAATATTTTCAGCGGTTGGATTTTGCTCCATATAATAAATTTTTTGACTAGTAATTGCTGAAATATTACTTCCTAGATTTTTGTCGTGAATGCACAAGATAGTGTTGTGGTCTAGATATTCATCAATCCAAGCTCCAAGGACTGATTTGATAACACCAAAATCAATAACTCGCCCAATATTATCGAGCTCTTTTGCGCTAAAAGTTGCCTCAACCACATAACGATGACCATGAAGTAATTTACATTTACTTTCATGGTTCATAATGCGATGAGCGCTATCAAATTCAAGGCGTCGAGTGCAGGTTATCATTAAATTTATATTTATTTTAAAATAATTTAAATTATATTATTTTAAAAAATCAAATTCAACTATCAAAAAAATGCAAGAAATTTTATCCAAACTTAAATTTAATCAAGATGGCTTAATTCCTGTAATCACCCAAGAAATCAATACCAAAGAAATTTTGATGCAAGCTTGGATGAATTTGGAAAGCCTCAAAATTACAATCGACAGCGGTTATGCCACCTATTATTCACGATCAAGGCAAGAATTGTGGCGAAAAGGTAAAACTTCTGGCAATATGCAAGAGGTCGTAAAAATTACCACCGATTGCGATTATGATTGTATTTTACTTGAAGTTTTGCAAACGGGTAATGCTTGCCATACGGGTGCTAGAAATTGTTTTTTCAACAAAATAATTAAAGAAAATTAATTTTTTTTATAAAATTTTTTGCTAAATAAAATTATTGAAAGTAGAAATAGCACTAACGAATAAATCAAATTCCAATTGGCCATAGTTAAATTTAAAAAATAAAATTCAGGTTCATCACATCTAACCGCTTTGGTCGATAAAATTGCCATTTCAAATTCCTTTAAATCGGTAATATTGTTTAAATTTTGTGATGAACAAGTGGTTGGGCCTTTAAAGAGTTTTTGTTCGACTCCCGAATGATAAAAAGCTATTACCGCATTAGTTAAAAACAAAGTTGCACATAAAATAGCGCCAATTTTTTGATATTTTTTTAACCAAAAAACTAGAGCCACGATAAATAAAATTGCGAAATATGGTTTACGCTGATAGTAGCATAAAATGCAAGGTTGTAGGTTAAAAACAAATTCAGAAATATAGGCTAAAAGCAATGCTAAAAAAGATGAAAAGGCTGATAAAAATAAATATAAAAAAATTGGATTCTTAAAATATTTATTTAGTTTTTTCTGCATATTTTATTAAAAATTTTTTAAGATTTTTTTTGCCATTTCTTTTCTAAACTCAACCGCTGGCTGGTCGTATGGGTTTATTTTGTTGGCTTTAGCAACCAATATGGTTTCTAAAAACATTTGCATCATTAATGCACCCATAACTTCTTCATCAACATTATCTATTTCAAAAATTCTAATTGGAAGTTTTTTTTCATTTAAAACTTCAATAGTAGTTTGATGTTCAATTGTTAAAATTTGCGATAATTTTTTGCCACCAAAAAGCGTTTCGCAATCAGTTAAATCCTTAATTTTAAAATCATTTTTATAATTGTTAGAAATGATAAAAGTAAAAAATTTATCACGATTGCCATCAAGATAAAGTTGGAGCTGGCTATGCTGATCAACGGTTCCAAGAGAATTAATTGGCGTTGAACCAAATGAATTTTTACCAAGCGACTCGGCCCATAATTGACGATACCAATCGGTAAAATTTTTGAAATCATCAATATAAGGCATGACCACATTGTTGATATAACCAGCTTTATATAATTTTAACAACAAAGCCGATGAAAAAATAATTTTGTCATTATGCAAAAATTCTTGTAAAATTGCATTGGCACCCATACGAATTTTGGCAATATCCACCCCTGCAATCAATGATGGCAATAGTCCAACTATTGAAAAGCAAGAAAATCTTCCACCAATTTCATTTGGATGAAAAGCAATTTTTGCCTTTATTTTTGTAGCAATTTTAAATAATGAATTTGGCTTATTTTCAGTTACAAATATAAATTGTTCGGCAAAATTTTTAATTTTTTGACGCTTAAATTCTTCAATTATTATCAGGGTTTGACATATAGTCTCAATGGTTTCGCCCGATTTACTAATCACCAAAAAAAATGTATTTCTAAAATCAATATTTTTAATTTGGTTTTCAATGGATATTGGGTCAATTGATTCAATAAATTCAAGTTTGGATTGAAATTTTAATGAGCACATTGTCTTGGCTCCAAGGCTTGAACCACCGACTCCAAGCACAATAATTTTTTTATAAGAATCGGCTAATTCTGCTAATTTTTTAAACTCGGCAAAATCATCGGTTTTTTGAACAATATTTAACGCCAAAATTTTTGAATTTACAATTTCATCTCGAAGAGTTTTCGCTGATTTTTCGCATAAATCATATTCTTTTTTTAATTCACTTTTGCTGAAAATATTTTTATAATTTTCTTGATAAATTGCTTTGTTCATAAATTTGATAGTTTTTAATTTATTTTATAAATATATTGCCATTTTGATTTAAATTTGTAAAATTTATTTTCCACTCTTAAATTTTGCCAAGGCTAGGTAGCAAAGTGGTAATGCAGAAGCCTGCAAAGCTTCTATGCGCCGGTTCGATTCCGGCCCTGGCCTCCAGCAAAATTATCATTTTTTTATGGTAATTTTAGGCTCTCGCAAATATTTGGCAACGATATCATTGCTTAAATTTTTTTGCAAATATTCTTGATAGCCATATTCAATTAAATCGCTTGCCTTAATAAAATCATCTTGGTTTGATTTAAATTGATGTTTTTCAAAATTTTTATTGCCAAAACCACATAAATATTCATCTGACTTTAAATTTTTTTCGATGAAATTAAAATCTTGAATTTCATTTTGATGAATTTGCACTAATTTATCATTATCAATTTGATATTTGGCGTAATAATATTCATCGCCATTAGCTCTAGTAATAGTTACGATTTCATTGGATTTATTGCGATTTTTATATGCCAAAATTGAGCTCGAAGTTAAGGTGATACACTCGACTGGCATTGATATTGCAAACATTTTTAAAGTTGATAATGCCACACGAATTGCTGTATAGCTACTTGGGCCATTGGTGGCAATTACCAAATTTAAATCCGAGTAATTTATGTTATGATTTTTAACCATTTCATCAATCGAAGAAACTAAAAGCTCTGAGTGCTTCGTCTCTCCATAAAAATTTTTTTCTTCAAATATTTTCAAATTTTTTTCGTCACACTTGCCAAGGGCAATTGACATCGAATTTGAAGAACAATCAAAAGCTAAAACCAGCATTAATTAAGAATTTTTTTATTATTAGGCAAATCCAATGAAAACGCTGGAATTATGGCACTAAACTCTTGCTCGATTTTGCTGTCATTATTAGTTAATTTTCGCATTTTATATTTTCCCATCATAATTCCAGAAGGAAGTTTTAAATGTACGGCACTAGTATATTGAAACGACGAATCAGGCTTTATCTCGGGCTTTTCGCCAACCACCCCCTCATCATCAACTTCTTGAATATTTCCAGCCTCATCAATAATTCGCCAATAACGGTGAGTAAGTTTAACTATATCGATTGATTTATTTGAAATTAAAATATGATATGCCCAAATAAAAATATCGCCCTGTGGGGTAGATTTTTTGGTGATATATTCTGGCCAAACATTAATTTCGATATTGTTAGTTACTTCGACATAAGGCTTTTCATGCAACAAATCTTCAGCGGAATTATATTCCAAATTATTAATAAAGTTTTGATAAAATGATTTCATAATTATTATTAATTATTTTTCTTGTTATTATTGTTTTTTTTTATTTAAAAATCAAATTAATTAATTTTAAATTTACCAAAAATTATCTTTAAATAATCGCATCTTCAATTTGTAATTGCAATTTCTCTACCCCCATCCAGCTATTAATTTCAATGGTTGCAATTAAGTTAAGTGGTTGGGAATTTTTACATTCCAACAGAAATTTTGCCAAATTATTTTGATTTTGTCGAAATAAAATCCCCGAAACATTATTATTGTAGCCAATTAAAGATTTAGCGCTAAAAATTAAACTCAAATGCTCTTGCTTTTTTCCAACAAAACCTGCTTTAATTTTGTATAAATTTTCAATTAAAAACTTTGGACGAGCATTTCCAACACCAAACGGCTCAAGCTTTGATATTTCTTTAACTAAATCTAGATTTAATTGTTGAGCATCGATTTTAAGATCATAATTTACCACATTATTTTCTAATATTTGGGTAATTTTATTTTGTAATTTTTGATTTAAAAAATTATGAAATTCCTTTATTTTTGATGAAGACAAACTAAAACCTCCTGCCATAGCGTGTCCACCGCCCTCAATTATAATTTCAGCAATTTTAGCATTTAGGATTTCTGCGCCAAAATCGATACCCGAAATTGAACGACACGAACCCTTGGCTTTATTGGTTTCTTCATCAATTGTAATCACGGCAACGGGCTTTTGATATAATTCCTTAAGCCTTGAGGCAATTATGCCGATAACTCCTTGATGCCAATTAATTCCAACTGCAAAAATTACGGCGTCATTACAGCTATATCCATCAATTTTGTTTTCTAAATTATAGATGGCTTGACTCAAAACTTCTGCTTCAATATCTTTACGATTTTTATTGAGTTCCTCGAGTTTACTTGCGATTTCCAAGGCTAGATTTTCATCTTCAGTTGACAATATTTCCGCTCCAAGGTGTGAGCTTCCAACCCTGCCACCCGCATTTATTCTTGGGCCTATAATAAATCCTAAGGTGTAGCTGTTGAGCTCGCTATTGACCCCCGCTAAATCAATTATGGTTTTCAATCCAACATTTTGTCTTTTTTGCATGATTTTCAATCCATTAGCCACAAAACAACGATTAAGCCCAGTCAAAGTCATTACATCGCAAACCGTGCCAAGAGCAACTAAATCAAGGAGTTGATACAGGTTAGGCTCGGCTTGTTTTGTAAAATAATTTTGCCCTCTAAGTTCTTTATTGATTGCCACTAAAAATAAAAAAACCACCCCTGCAGCACATAAATTTTTATGCTCAAAACTTTCATTTATTAAATTTGGATTGATAACAGCAATAGCTTCTGGCTTTTCTAAAACTCCCAAATGATGATCAATAACAATTATTTCGAGACCAATTTTATTGGCGATTTTTAGTGGCTCAAAGGCAACCGTTCCACAATCCACCATAATTACTAAATCCACTCCTTTATTTTTTAATGCCACCAAGGCATTGGAATTTGGCCCATACCCCTCTAAGATTCTATCTGGAATGTAAATTTCTACATCGATATTTAATGCCTGAAAAAATTTTTTTAGAAGTGCGCTTGAGGTAGCCCCATCAACATCATAATCACCAAAAATACAGATTTTCTTTTGATTTTTTATAGCAAAAATAACTCCCGCTACCGCCTCAGACATTGAACCAAGAAGAAACGGGTCGGGTAGAATATTTTTTATTTTTGGTTCAAGAAAATTATGAATATCATCAATCTCAACTTCACGAATTATTAATAATTTTGCTAAAATTTCCGATATTGAAAATCTTCTGGAAATACTAATTGCTAACCTTTCATCAACAATTTTTTCTTGCCAATTTTTTTGTAAAATAGATAAGTTGTGGTGTGAACTTTGAGTTATCATTAAGTATCTTGCAAGAAGCTTTTTAATAATTTGGCACGCTTAGGATGTTGTAATTTTTTCAAAGCCTTTGCTTCAATTTGACGAATCCTTTCGCGTGTTACCGAAAATTGCTTACCGACCTCTTCCAATGTATGGTCTGTAACCATGCCAATGCCGAACCTCATTCTTAACACCCTTTCTTCTCTTGATGTTAATGATGACAAAATTTGCGAAGTAAGTTCTTTTAATTTAGAATGCGAAGCCGCATCAAAAGGCAATACCGCCGTTTTATCTTCAATAAAATCACCAAGGACACTTTCTTCATCATCCCCTGAAATTGGCGATTCCAAACTTACAGGATCTTTTGATGTTCTTAACACTTTACGCACCTTATCAACTGGCATTAACAATCTATCGGCAATCTCTTGAGCGTCAGGAGTTCTGCCAAGCTCTTGAGTAAGTTGACGCGAAGTTTTTACGATTTTATTAATTGTTTCCACCATATGAATTGGAATACGAATGGTTCTCGACTGGTCAGCAATTGCACGAGTTATTGCCTGTCTAATCCACCAAGTGGCGTAGGTAGAAAATTTATATCCACGGCGATATTCAAATTTATCAACCGCTCTCATCAATCCAATATTACCTTCTTGAATTAAATCTAAAAATTGAAGACCGCGATTAGTGTATTTTTTGGCGATGGAAACCACCAATCTTAGATTGGCTTCAATCATTTCTTTTTTAGCTTTTGACTCTTCTTCTTGGCTATATCTGATATTGCTAATCATCTTTTTAAAATCAACTAATGACAAACCCATTATTTTAGTAAATTTAGCGATTCTATCCAGCGAAGCCTGAATTTGCTCTTTGCCTTCAATGCTAAATTTTTGCCATTTATCATCTTTGATTGACGATATTTTGCTATACCATTTTTCTACATCCTCAACCCCAGCATAATTCTTCAAGAAATCCACCTTCTCAATTTTATAATTTTGTGATAATTTCAACAAATCTAATTCAATTGACAATAATTTTTGTCCTGCCTCATAAAGCTGGTCAACCAAAGCTTTTATCAAACCATCATTGAAACTTACTTCATTTGTTAATTTAACAAAATCTTGTTTTAATTTATTAATGTCTTTGTCATTTTTAATTTGTAGTGGCGTTTTGCTTTCTGATTTATCGATAATTTTTTGACAAATATTGGCAATTTTTTGAAATAGCTCCAACATTTTTGGCATCAAAATTCTTTCCATTGAAATGAACGATACCGCACTCTCATCAATCTCTTCCAACTCCTCATCTTCAAATAATGAATCTTCATTGATTTCAACAGAATCAGCCTGCTCAATTATCGAAGCAACATCCTCAACATTACCATCGGAGATTTGATTATTGCTGTCGCTATTTTTAATCATTTCTTCTAATTCAGAATTATAGGTTTCGTCGATACGAATAATATCTCTAAGAAGCAAGGTGCCGTTGGCTAGACCATTATACCACTCAATAAAATGTCTCATAATTAGCGGACTTTCATATAAGAAATTAACGGTTCGAACTCTTCCCTCTTCAATTCTAATTGCGATTGAAACTTCATCATCACGAGTTAAAAGTTTAACTGTGCTCATGGATTTTAAGTAGGTTTTGACAGAGTCTTCGCTTCTTTTTTGACTCTTATCATCATCTTTACTGGCCAAGCCCTCTTCAATCAATCTCTCTAAATCCTCTTCTTTTTCTACAATCTGAATTTTAAACTCACCCAAAATATCAACAATTTTATCAAGTTTTTTAGGATCAAGTTCGGTTTCAATATTTTCGAGAATTTGGTCGTAGGTTAAATAACCTTGAGTTTTACCAATAGCGATAAGTTTTTTTAATTTATTGGCAATCTCGCTAGAAATTCTTTTATTTTCATCTTCTTGCAGATTTTCATTTGGCTCGCTTATCTGCGATATTTTTTCGGCAATTCTTGCTGATCTATCACTTAAAATTGCTGATGGCTTCGACTCTTTTTTCAACATCGCTCTTGCTTGCTGAGCAAATTTTTTTGGGTCATTTGCCTTATCTAATTTTTGGAATTTATCTTTTTTGGTAACTGCCTTTGGTTTTTTTGGAGCCTTAACTTTAGGGTCTGGCTTGATATTTACAGGTTTTTTAGCCGAAACTTTAGGGGTTATGGTTTTAGTTTTATTTTTTTGGACAATTTTATTTTTGTTTAGCTGAGTTTTAGCTTTTTTATCGGCTACTTTTTTAGTATTAATATTTTTGGCGATAATCTTTTTTTCTGGCTTTTTGCTTGATGATTTTGAATTTTTTACAACAACTTTTGCCTTAATATTTTTATTATTTAAATTTTTAGACTTGACTTTAAGCTTTTTGTTTACTGGCTTGGCAATGATTTTTTTATTTTTTAATTTAGCAGGCTTAACAGGTTTTTTTGGTGAATTCTTTTGATTTTTTAAATTATTTTTTTTCTGCAAAATTTTTTTAATTTTTGCTGGGGATTTTTTTATTTTTTTTGCCATAAATATTGGATTGTTAAATTTCTTTTTCAATTTCTTGGCTTATTGCCCGAATTTCAAGCTCCAAGGATTGTTTATATTTAAAAAATTCAGTCGTTTTTTGACTTAAAATCATTGCTTGATGGGCGTTGTCATCATCATTTTCATTCAAATTTTCTTTATATTGTCTTTCAACTTTAATTAATAATTCTTTTAAAAGTAACAGACGAAATTTTTTGTGTAAATTATTTGAATTTAGCAAAGCAATAACTTTACGGATTTTGACATTATAAATCTTAAATTCTGATTTATCAAGCTCTTCAATAATATTTTTATTGCCCTCATCTGCCAAATTAATAATTAGCTCTTTGAGTTCATTGATTTTTTCATCTATAAAAATATGCTCTCGAATATTGAATTCATTATCTTCGTAATTTATTAATTCTGGAAATTTTATTAAATAACTAATCAAAGCATTTTGAATATGAAATTCTTGCGGATTTTTATCAATTGACAATTTATTGACAACTGCAATATTTGAATTTTTAGTTTTTTTACCCAAAGAAAATAAGGCATCTCGAACGAATAAATTGAAATATTTTTTAGTTGGCACATCATTTATTTGTGAAATTTTTTGGCCCAATTCATATTCTAATCTTGCTTTATTTTCTGGAGAAATTGCCTGAAGCAAATCAATTTTTAGCTCGTCGCACACAAAATCCAGCAAAGCTTGCGACGCCGGTTTGGCATTTTGTAATAATTTCTTAAATTCTAAAACTCCAAAGTCGCGAATATATTCATCTGGGTCCATTTTATTTGGAATCAAGCAAAATTCTAAATTCTTTTTAGAATTAATCAAACTCAATCCCAACTCCAAAACCCGTTTGGAAGCCTTAATTCCTGCATTATCACCATCAAGGCAGACAATAATTTTGTCGGTAATGCTAAAAAGTTGCTTGATATGATCTTCGCTAATTGCCGTTCCAAGACCCGCTACAACATTTTCTTGACCCGATGACGATACAATAATGCAATCCACATAACCCTCAACCATAATTGCATATCCCTGCTCTAGAATTGGTTTTTTGGCGTTGAAATAATTATATAGGGTTTGACTTTTTTTAAAAATATCAGTTTCCGCTGAATTCAAATATTTGGGCATATCATCGCCAAGCGATCGACCGCCAAATGCAATAATTCGATTTTTGCGGTCAGTAATTGCAAAGGTAATTCGATTACGAAATTTATCGTAAATTCTGCCATTTTCGCTTTTACCAATTACGCCAGAATTCTCAATTAATTTATCGCTAAATCCAAGTTTTTTTAAATAATTTTGTAAAGCATCATAGGAATTTGGCGCAAATCCGATGTGGAATTTTTTGGCAATCTTTGAATTAAAGCCTCTTTTTTTTAAATATTCGCGGGCATTTTTACCGATTACTTCATATAAATTTTGTTCAAAAAATTGATTAATCTTTTCAGCGATTTCAAAATCACCAGCCTGATAATCAACATTTATATTTAGGTTAACATCAACTCTTGGAATCCCAATTCCATAATCATCGGCTAGTTTGATAACTGCTTCCTTGAAGGGTATTTTTTCTTGCTCGACGGTGAATGTTATTATATCGCCATGGGCTTGACATCCAAAACAATGATAAAATCCTTTATGATCATTGACATGAAATGATGGTGATTTTTCGTTATGAAATGGACATAATCCAAGATAATCTTTGCCAGTTTTTTTTAACTTAACCTTTTTACCAATTACATCTGATAATAAAATTCGATTTTTTAATTTTTCAGGAAATTCGCGCGAAAAATTCATATTTTTTTATTAAACAATATGCCACATAAAATTCAGCATGGTCATTAAAATCCCAAATGCTATTGGAATTAAGAAATTATCATCAATTTTAAATAGGTCAGGATAAGCCTCAAGATAAGTTATATAAATTGATACCAATATTGCAAAAAAGAAAAAAGACGGTCTGCATTTAAAAAATGTCCCAATTGCTACAATTATTATTATCGATACTACAAAAAATGCAATTGAACCAAATAAACTTTTTTGATAAAACGCTCTGGATTTGAATGATTTTCCTATTACTGCCGCGCTAGAATCGGCAAATATTAAAATACAAAAACCAGTTATGGCAATAATTGGTTCAAATAAAGCAAAATTAAAACTGGCCGACAAAAATAACCATGACATTCCAGATAATTTTCTTTCTTGCAACTCCTTTTCTCGCATAATCATGCTAAAAATTCTGGATGATAAATTATGAATTTTTTCAAATTTACATCTCGACCAATCAAGAAGTAAAATTATTATGACCAGTGGAATGAACAATTTTGCGAAAGTTTCTTTGCCCAAATAATAAAATGCAACCACTATTAAAAAAGCAAATAAATGAAATATTTTTCTGAAAATTTCTCGACTAAGTGTCATGCTATTTTTTATTTGGTTTATGCTCTTGATCCTGATAAATTACCAGCTCATCTTTACCAACATACCCCAAAATTTTTCTCGATTGTTCATCGACTAAATCCAAATCCAAAGATTCATAATTCATGCCCTTTATCAAATCTTTTTTGACTCTAATTTTATTTTGTAATTCGAGTTTTTCTAGCTCGATTTTTTGTGCTTGTTTTTTAAGTGAGTAATATTCAATTAATCCTTTATCGCTAAATATGGAAACCATCATAAAATAAATCATCAAGGAAATTGCAACCCCATATGAAATAAACGCCAATTTATTGATACGATGTCTTCTAACAAAATTATATAAGGTATATTTTGTGATTATCATATTAATTATTTTTGTTACAAAGTTCTAAGCTAGCACGAACAATATCACGAGTTTTTGGCAATGCCAAATTCTCAAGATTTTGCGCATATGGAAGTGGCGCATCAACCGAAGCTAATTTTTTAATTGGCGCATCAAGATAATCAAATGCATCTTCAATTAATATTGAAGCGATTTCACTGCCAATTGAAGCAAAAGGAAATCCTTCTTCAACTGTTACGCATCTAGAAGTTTTTTTAACTGAATTAACAATAGTTTCGCGATCAATTGGGCGAATCGTTCTTAAGTCAATTACCTCGGCTGAAATACCCATTTTTTCAAGCTCCTCGCTGGCTTCAAGCGCATATTTTACAACCAAAGAAAATGCAATAATAGTTATGTCGGTTCCTTCTTTTAAAATTTTTGCTTTACCAATTTCAACAATGTGATCATCATCATATTCTTCTTCAAAACTAAAACCATAAGTTAGCTCATTTTCCAAAAAAATTACTGGGTTTGGATCGCGAATTGCAGATTTAAGAAGCCCCTTAGCATCAGAAGCGCTATAAGGAGAAACTACCTTTAGCCCTGGAATTGAACCATACCAAGCCGCATAACATTGCGAGTGTTGCGCACCAACTCTTGACGCAGCGCCATTAGGTCCGCGAAATACAATCGGGCAACGCACCTGACCACCTGACATGTAATTTGTTTTGCCAGCCGAATTGACAATTTGGTCAATTGCTTGCATTGCAAAGTTGAAAGTCATAAACTCTACAATTGGACGAAGTCCAGCAAAGGCTGAGCCAATTGCAATACCTGCAAATCCTTGCTCAGTAATTGGGGTATCTATAACTCTTTTGCTACCAAATTCCGCGAGCAATCCTTGGGTTACTTTATAAGCACCATTATATTCGGCAACCTCCTCACCCATCACATAAATTTCAGGATGTACACGCATCTCCTCTGCCATTGCTTCACGAAGTGCTTCTCTAACTGTAAGTTTTCTAAGTGTCATAATTAGCTATAAATCTCGGTTAAGAGCTCTGATTCATCAGGCTCAGGACTATTTTTGGCATATTCAACAATAGCATTGACTTCATTTTTAATCAAATCTTCGATTTTCTTGAAATCATCTTCATTTGCCATTTTATTTTCTAAAACTTCTGCACGAAGAGAGTCGATTGGGTCTAAATCCTTTTTACAATTGACCTCCTCTTTTGAACGATAAGTTGCAGGGTCAGACATTGAATGACCACGATAACGATAGGTGTCCATTTCAATTAACATCGGTCCATTGCCAGCGCGAACAAAATCGATACATTTTTTTCCTTCCACAATTACTTCAAAAATATCCATTCCGTTAATTTTTACTCCCGGAATATTAAAGCCTATTCCTCTTTTGTGAAGCTCATCAACGCTTGAAGCTCTTGATACCGAAGTGCCCATTGCATAATGATTATTTTCGATGATAAATAGCACTGGAAGGTTCCATATTTTTGCCATATTAAATGTTTCGTAGACCTGACCTTGGTGGGCAGCTCCATCGCCAAAATAGCAAAAAGTTACATTATTATTGCCTTTATATTTGTCGGCAAAAGCCAAGCCAGCGCCAATTGGAACCGAAGCTCCAACAATACCATGACCACCATAAAAATGTTTTTCGGTATCAAATAAATGCATTGAACCACCCTTTCCTTTTGATGATCCATCTCTTCTTCCCAGTAATTCTGCCATTATTTTTTTTGGATCTGAGCTAACGGCAATCATATGTCCATGATCGCGATATGTGGTGATGACTTTGTCGCCATCAATCATGTTATATTTCATGCCAGAAGCAATTGCCTCTTGTCCTATATAAAGGTGACAAAAACCAGCGATCAACCCCATTCCATATAGCTGTCCAGCTTTTTCTTCGAATCTGCGTATTAGTAGCATTTCTTGATATAAATTCAACAAATCCTTTGAATTAAAGCTTTTAACTAAATTGTGTTTATCCTTTTTTTCAGATGTAGTTTTTTTAATCATAATGAATTATTTAAATAAACAAAAAATTTATAATTGTTGGAAATATTTTAAAATAATTTTATAGTAATTGTCAAATTTATAATATTTTTTTAATAAAGATTACAATCTAAAAATTAATTTTGATTATCTGGGATTTTGTTTTCGATTGTGCTAGGGGCTTCTGGATTTATTACTTCTTGAGTTTAAATATAATCTTTGACGATTAAATCAACAATAAAGTTTCTAACCATTTTTAAAATTTCTGGTATTGCCATATATAAAGCATAAACAGCAACACAGATTGCAAATAATATTCCAAGGTAGTAGATTGATAATCTTAAAAAATTTTTAATTCTTTCGCCTAAGGAAACTTTAGATAAGTTTTTTGTTTGCGATAATTTATTCGAAGTTTTAGAATGTTTCATACAAAATATATTGCAAACATTTATTTAATAATTTGTTATAATTTTTTTAACTTAATTATTATAAATACATTATAAATACATTATAAACAAATAACAATATAAAATTAATAATTAATTTATGTTTTCAAATTTATCTTTAATTTCTTTTTTAACTATCGTTTTTTGTGCCTTATCTTGTGCGATTTTGGGCAATTTTGTGCTATGGAAAAAAATTTCATATTTTGGAGATACCCTTTCTCATTCTACGCTTTTTGCAGTTGCCATTGCTTATTTTTTTAGTATTGACGATGTATTTGTTATTGTGGTTTTTAATTTTATTTTTAGTTTCTTGGTTATTTATTCCAATCACCAATTTGGCAAAAATAGCAATTATAAAACTCCAAGACTGTTTTCAATTGATGCCATTACCATGATTATGGCTTATTTTTTTATTTCTTGTGCAATTTTGTTTAACGAAAAATTTAACGATAATTATCAATTTGAAGAATTTATTTTTGGTAATATTGATAAATTAGATTATCATCACCTGTTTTTAATTATGTCATTATTTATTTCAATAATTTTATTCACAATTTTTTTCTTAAATGGTTTTTTGCTTTTTTTATTTAGTCCAGAAATTTCTAGATTAAATAAAATTAAAAACAATATTATAGAATTTATTTTTATTTCCCTATTATCAATTTTAATAGCCTTTGCAATCAAAATTACGGGCATATTTTTAGTCACAGCATTAATGATTTTACCTCCAGCATGCGCTAGAATTTTGGCAAAAAATCCCAAAAATATGATAATTTTTAGTGGATTTATTTCGATTATAATTTCAATTTTTGCAATTTATATAAGTTATTTCTTGAATTTATCTCAGGCGCCAACCATAATATTTCTTAATGCTATTATGCTTGCAATTTTACTTTTATATCAAAAATTTTATGCCAAAACATAATTTAAAAACAGCAGTTATATTATTTAACTTGGGTGGTCCTGACCAGCTATCATCAGTAAAACCATTCTTGTTTAACTTGTTTAATGACAAAGCCATCATCTCCGTGCCAAACCCATTTCGTTTTTTATTGGCAAAACTTATCTCTTCGCGTCGAGAAAAAAAGGCTCAAGGTATTTATCAAGAAATTGGTGGAAAATCTCCGTTACTTGACATAACTATTGCGCAAGCTGATTCCCTAAATCGAGAATTGTCTTTTCATGGCGACTTTAAAGTATTTATTGCCATGCGTTATTGGCATCCATTTGTCAAGCAAGCTATTGAGCATGTTAAAAATTATCAACCAGATCAAATTATTTTATTACCACTTTATCCACAATTTTCTTCAACCACCACAGCCTCTTCAATCAATAATTTTATTGAAAATTTTGATGACGAAAAAATTTCAGTCAAAGTGGCATGTTGCTACCCAACTCACCCAGATTTCATAAAGTCCCACGCTCTACAATTAAAACAAATTATTGAAAAAATTTCAACCAAGGATTTAAATAATATCCGCATTTTATTTTCTGCCCACGGTCTTCCAAAAACCGTCATCAATAAGGGAGATCCTTATGTTTTTCAGGTTGAAGAAACTGCTAAAAAAGTTATGGAATTTTTACCAGAAATTTGTAAAGAAGCTAAGAAAAATCACTTTGAATATAAAATTTGCTATCAATCTAAGGTTGGACCTATGGAGTGGACTTCGCCAAGTCTTGATCAAGAAATAAGAAGTGTCGCTTTAAACAAAAAAATTCCGATTATTGTGCCAATTGCATTTGTTTCTGATCACTCGGAAACCTTGGTGGAGCTTGATATTGAGTATCGTGAGTTGGCCCATCACCTTGGTATTAAACAATATCATCGTGTGGCCTCATTAAATATTGACCGCTCTTATATTAATTCTCTTAGCGATATTGTATTATCAATTACTAAAAATGAAAAATTTGATATTTTTTGTGGCAATAATCCAGAACGCATTTGTCCAAAAAATTTTAAATTATGTCCTAACCAGAATATTTGTTAAGAAAAATGTTCTCAATTGAAGTCGAAGTTAAATCCAAAAAATGGCTTAAATATAAAAATATTGAAAAATTTATTGCAAATACCGCAAAGCAACTATGTATTTTATTGCCATTAAATGAATTAAAAAAAGTAAATTTTGGATTATCAATTTCCTTATCTTCAAATCTACAAATTAAAAAAATTAATCATCTTTATCGAGGTAAAAATCAAGCAACCGATGTTTTATCATTTGGCAATTTAGATGAGGTAAATATTCGTCAAAATGGTTTAAAAAAAGCTCTTAATGGTCAGCAATTTTTTATTCTTGGAGATTTGATTTTGGGTCTTGAATATATTGAAAACCATTGCAAAAAAAATCAAATTGACTTCAATAATCATCTTACCCATTTAATCTTGCATGGACTTCTTCATATCATTGGATATGATCATGAAATTAATGATAAAGAAGCTAAAATTATGGAAAATTTGGAAATTAAAATTCTAAAAAAATTAAATATTAAAAATCCTTACATAAAATGAAAAATAAAAAAAATTTGAGTTTCAAAAAAATTCTACATTTGGTCTTTAATTTATTCGCGGGCAAAAATAAAAAATCTTTTTCAAGCTTGATTTATCATATTACCGAAACCTACGAAAAAGATGGTTTAATTAATCAAGAAGAAAAAAATATGTTGCGAAATATGGTAAATTTTAGCGATAAAAAAGTTAGCACCATAATGGTTCCAAGCTCAGATATAATATGTATTCGCGAAGATATTTCTCTTGAAGAAATAAAAAGAATTATCACCGAAGATGAGCATACTAGAATTCCAGTATATCGCGATAATATTGATCACATTGTTGGCTTTATCCACAGTAAGGACTTGGCCAAGTTTTTTTGTAATTATGGATCAGATTTTGACATCAAAAAAATTATCCGCAAAATCCTTTTCGTTCCACATTCCATGAAATTACTGGAAGTATTGCTTAGAATGCGCTCTTCAAGGGTTCATATCGCCATAATTTTAGATGAATTTGGTGGAGTTGATGGTCTGGTTACCATCGAAAATTTACTTGAACAAATTGTTGGTCAAATTGATGACGAACACGATACCGAACTCGAAAGCTCTTACTTTCAAGTTAAAAAAATTAATGATTCAACTTATCGTTTTGGCGGTCGAGTTTCAATGAAAAAATTTGAAGAAATTTTTAATCTTAAATTTGAGGATTGTAATGCTGAAACCGTTGGGGGCTTGGCAATGTTTATTTTCAAAACTATTCCAAAAATTGATGATAAAATCGAAAAAAATGGCTTAACCTTCAAAGTAATCGACTCTGATCAACGCATCGTCAAAACCATTGAAATCAGTGTTAATGATCAGGTTTAGTTATTATTTTAATCTAAATTTGGTGATGAATTTTCATGACCATTAACGGCAAAATAATTATTGTCCTTGCAATCCGAATTTTTATCCAATCCTATATGCATTAAGGCATCGCCCTTATTTACTAAAGGAATTTTTGTTAATCCAATAATAATCCCATCTTCAGGTGAATTAATGGCTATTTTATTATCACCAAAGGGGTTAGAAATTGTAGCGATTAATTGATTTTTTTTAACTCTTTCACCCAGCTCAACTTCTGCCACAAAAATTCCACTTTGCACCGCCCTAACCCATGAACTAGATTGTGCCAAAAAACTATTGTTATCATTCTTAAAACTGATGATTGGAGTTTCCAGCATTTTTATATGATGCATAACATTATAAATCCCTTGCAAACCTATGTTGACAGCATTTTTATCAAAACGCAAAATCTCTCCGCCCTCATAAACTATTATTGGAATATTTAAATCGGCACCAACACTTCTAAGTGAACCATCGCGAAGGTTAGAATTGACGATAACGGGAGGAGAAAAAATTTTTGCCAACTCTAAATCGGTTTGATTATCGGTGTCTATTCGAATTTGCGGATAATTGATGCGGTGCATTGAAGCGCTATGAATATCAATACCATAATCAGATTTTAGAACGATTTCTTGCATAAAAACATAAGCCAATTGCGAAGCAAGCGAACCATTTTTAATCCCAGGAAAACAACGATTTAGGTCGCGCCTATCAGGCAAATATCTGGAGTGATCATTGAAACCAAAAATATTAACAATTGGAATAACAATTAATTTTCCACATAATTTATTTTCATCAATGTTAGCCAATAATTTACGAATAATTTCAATACCGTTAATTTCGTCGCCATGAATAGTTGAACATATAAAAATTGTTGGTCCATCCTTATAGCCAGAAATCACTTCAATTGGCATTTTTAAATCGGTAAAGTCGTGGATTCTGCCAATATCAATATTAATGCGATAGCGTTTTGCCTTTTCAATTTTTATGTCATTTATAAAATCTGATTTTTGATTTACAATCATTTTATAAGGTGTTTTTTTTAGGCTTTGCCAAAGCAAAAGATAAAATTTTATAACATAATTTTGCCGATAAAAAATCGCAGGAATGTAAACCTTTAATTGGCGCTAGCTCAACAATGTCGGCTCCAACAATATTGCAAATTTTTGCGGCCTCTTTGATAATATTAATGGCGTCATACCACAATAAACCACCCGGTTCTGGAGTGCCTGTGGCCTGCATGATTCCTGAATCGAAGCCATCAATATCAAAAGTTAAAAATACATTTCTTCCCTTTAATGGAGCAACGATTTTTTCATTATTCCATTGATGCTTGTCTTTGGCAAAATGAATTTTAATTCTATCTTTATTGGCTTCTAGATAAGGAATTTCACTAGCCGAAATATTTCTTATGCCACATGAAATTAAAGTAGAAATTGGGTGATCCATCACTCTTCGAAGAGCTGATGCATGCGAAAAATGCTCGCCATCATAACCATCTCGTAAATCAGCATGGGCATCAAAATGAATCATTGAAACTTTACCTTTTCCCAAATGATTTGCAATACCAGCAACATCAGCTGAGGCAATTGAGTGATCTCCTCCAAGCACAATTGCAATTGCACCTGCCTTTGAAATTTTCTCAGTAGCTGCCA
>JALREU010000049.1 GCA_023256705.1 Rickettsiales bacterium | reverse complement strand
AAAATCTACTCAACTTTACAGCTTATATTTACAAAATGAATTTAAGCCAATAAAAGATTTAACTTTAAATGGTGGTCTTCGTTTTGATGGTGTTAATAGTTCAATCAATGCCAATCATTTGAGTCCGCGCTTTAACTCGGTTTATAAATTTAACGAGAAGGTTAAGATACATGCTGGCTATTCCAGATTTTTTACTGCACCAAGAGCGGAAATTATGTCGAATTTGAATATTCGTAAATTTGAAGGAACAGTTAATGCTCCTGAAAATTTTAATAATAACCAAGTTCGCCCTGAAAAAACTGACTACTATAATGCTGGTATCGGTTTTCAGCCAACCAAAGAATTGCACTTCGCAGTTGATGGTTATTATAAAAGAATTGACGAAATGTTAGATGAAGGTCAGTTCGGCAAAGCCTTAATTTTTAAGCCTTTTAATTTTGAAAAAGCTAAGGTTCATGGTATTGAACTTTCTGCTGATTATAAAATTAAAAACTTAACTTCATTTGCAAATGTTGCTTTTCAAAAGGCTCAAGCCTTGCATATTAATAGCGGTCAATATTTGCATGAAAATACCGAAATTAATTACTCAAAAGGCAATTACTTAAATCCAGATCATGCTCAAAATGTTACTGCTTCAGCGGGTCTTGCTTATAAAATTGCCAAAACTAAAACTAATTTAGGATTTGATGTTTTATATGGCAGTGGCTTAAGAAGAGGGGAGGCGAACACTAAAAAAATGCCTTCATATTCGCAGTTAAATATTTTTGCCGTGCAAAATATTAAAGATTTTAATTTTAGATTAAGTATCAATAATGTTTTGGATAAAAAATATGCACTTAGAGATGGCTCTGGAATTGGCGTCAAATCAGCACAATTTGCTCCACGCCGTTCGGCATATTTAATTTTATCAAGGGAGTTTTAATGAATTTTTCAATCTTTATAAAAGGCGGCATCGTCATGGTGCCACTTTCAATAATGGCAATTATTGCTCTTGCGATTATTATCGATAAAATATTTTTTCTAAAGAAAAATTGTCAATTATCGACTAAAATTTTAGCAAATATTGAAAATCCAAATATTGATTTTGATAAACTTCTTGAGGATAGCAAAAATTTAAGCATAAATAATTGCTATCATAATTTTTTTAAAATTTTAGCAAATTTTCAGAAATATTCAGTTGAATATATTGAATCGATGATGGTTTTTGAAGCAAAAAAATTTGAAAAAATTTTCAATAAAAATTTATGGATATTGGAAACAATAATTACCTCAGCGCCCTTGCTTGGCTTGCTTGGAACTATTTTTGGAATGTCATCATCCTTTAAAATAATTGGCGAAAATAATCTAGGAAATGCCAGTGGCATTACTGCTGGGGTTGCAGAAAGTTTAATCGCCACGGCTTTTGGATTAATTATTGCTTTAATCGCACTTTTTGCCTTTAATTATTTTTCTAAAATCCAAAATCAAATATTAGATGATATGGAAATCTATGGCACAAAAATCCTTGAAACTTTGAAAAATTCCAATGAAAATTCCAAGAAATAGAGTCATAAAAAAAGGCAAAATTGAGATAATTCCAATGATCGATGTCATGTTTTTTTTGGTTGCCACCATGATTATGGCATCACTTGCAATGCAAAAATATTATGGCATACCAGTTAATTTAACTAGTGGTCAAACTCAGTCAATATCAATTGATAATGAAGAAAATATTACAATTTCTATAACTCATGACAATGAGATTTATATAAATAAAAAAATGGTTAAGATGATTGAAATTGAAGATTATCTTAAACAAATTTCTCAAAATAAGGATCATGTTATCATTGCAAGTGACGCCGAGGCAAGACATAAAATAGTCACTAAAGTAATGGTTTATGCAAAAAGAGCGGGTGTTAAAAAATTTTCCATTATAACCAAAGATTAGAATGCATTACCCATTTTCCAGTTTTTCAATTTCTATATTAATTTTTATAGCTGGAATATTTTTTGTTGGGGTTTTTACCCATCAATATCAATTTCCACCAGAAGTTTCAATTGAAATTGATGCTGAAATGATTGGCGAAAGCAATATTTATGAAGAAAACTCAACCTTTGAAAAGGGGGAGCAAAAGCTTAATGTTGAAGACAGCTTTAATAAAAAAGCTTCGCATCAACATCTTAAAAATTCTAAGGATAAGCCAATAAAAGATAAAAATCCAAATTCATTGATAAATTTAAATTCTCAAAAAATTTCACCCCTTTATCAACCATTGCCAGAGATTCCCGAAGATTTGCGATATCAAATTTTTTCAAGCAATATCACCGCAAAATTTTTCATAGATGAAGAAGGCTCGGTCTATGAAGTTGAGTTGATTAATCCGTCAAATATTCCAAAACTTAATGTCTTGCTAACCAAGGCTTTAATGCGTTGGAAGTTCCCAAAAAAGAGTGAAAAATTTCAACAAATAATCAATGTGGAATTTGTTGTGGAAAATTAATAATTGACAAATATTATATTTTATGATTTAATTGCAAATAAATTAGTTGAAATTATTTTGATAAAATTATTAATCTTAATCTGGGTTTACATATTATCCTTTAAATTGCCTAAACTCTTATATTAATTGACTCAACAACAATGAAAAAAACAATTTTCTTGAAAAAAGTTAAAATCATTACCGAGCCAATTATCAATGTTGTCTTAAAGTTTTTTTTAAGAATATTTAAATATATTTTTACTAAAAGAACTATTCTTTTTGTCACTAATCAGCGCATTCGCAGTGTCACATTTGGTCCATTCTCGCAGGCATTCTTCTATATTTTTGTGGCTTGGGTTGTAAATTTATTTTTCCAATCATTAAATTACGATAAAATTATCAATACCAAAACCGAAGAAATCAATAAATTGAAGTCAGCAAATGCTTTTTTTGCCGATGAATTCCAAATCGTCAGCGAAAAGCTCGATAAGGTTAATCAATATATCGCGCTAATAACTGGGTCAAAGCAAAAAGTAAATTATAAAGAAACGAATTATAAGCTTCCGAAAGATTTAGATGAAAATAAGTTAGAAAAAAAAGACAAACAAACCTTTAACAAAATCAAAGAAACTCGCAATCAATTCAATAATTTTGCCGATGCCACATCTTCGCACATCAAAAAAATTGAAAAAGCCATTACTTATACTGGTTTAAATATTAATAGATCTTCTTATATTCCAAAAAAACCAACCAAAAAAACTAATTTTAGCTCATATTTATCGAAAATGCCATTTGCAATTGGTGGTCCAGAAAATGATTTTGACGCAGAGCTAGAAAGAGTTTTGGCTGAAAAAAAATTATCCGATCCAGAATATATTGAAAGAGAGTTAGAAAAAAATAAATTCACCAATCAGGTTGAATATTTGATGATTCTTGAAAAATTAACCAAAACCTTGCCTTTATCAAAGCCAATGAAAAGATATTACATATCTAGTGGCTTCGGTCATCGCGTTGATCCTATGACTCACCGATTAACTCCGCATCGTGGACTTGATTTTGTTGGTGCATATCAAGAAAAAGTTATAAGCCCATCGCCAGGTAAAATAATTCTTGCCAGAAGATTTAGTGATTATGGCAATGCTATTGTTATTGATCATGGCAATGGCGTTACTACCAGATACGGGCATTTATCTAAAATTAAGGTTCAAGAGGGTCAAAGAGTTGGTTTGGGCGAAGTTATTGGCTTACAAGGAAGCACTGGAAGAAGTACGGGAAGCCATTTGCATTATGAAGTTAGATATAAAAATGTTCCACTTAATCCAAGAAAATTTTTGGAAGCGGGTGAGATCTTAAACAACAATAATATCCCTAAATATGTCGATCTCTAATTTAAAAAACAAGGTTGTTAGTCATAATTTTAAAATCAATGAAGCCATGAACGAAGATAATTCAATTAAAAAACTTGAAATCCTCACCAATTTTAAATCAACCCCAACCATTATTTCAAAGGATTTGAAAATTCAAGGCGAGCTATTTAGTGGCGGAATCATTGAAATTCAGGGTGCAATTAATGGAACTATAAATGGCAATTCTGTTATACTTAGAGAAGATGGCGTTATCACCGGGACAGTTTTTGCAGAAAATCTTAATATTCGTGGTAGATTTGAGGGAAATATTAAAGCAAAATATATCAGCATATCAAGCAAAGCAAGAGTTCGTGGTGAAGTTGAATATGAAACTCTTAGCGTTGAAGACGGTGCCAATATTGATGGATATTTCAAAAAAATATAATTACCGATTTCTTAATCAATCTTAAGTAATAAATCTTCTTTTTCGAACCTTAAATAAAGTTTTTAAAGCAATCAAACTAAAGTAAATTGCTTAAAAAAACCGTTTGTTATTTAGTGAAGATAAAGATAAATATAATTGAATTGGTGATTAATTTATAAACTCAATTATAACTTGTCCAATTCCGACTGCTTCGCCCTCGTTAAACTTAATTTTGCCAATAATTATATCATGATCAGTGCGAATAATATTTTCCATTTTCATGGCTTCAATTACAACTAGTTCTTGACCGGCTTTTACTTCATCTCCTTCTTTAACTTTGAAGCGAATAATTTTTCCGGTAATTGGCGAAGATAAATTTTTTGGCTTCGGATTCTTTTGAATCTTTGGCATAAATTTAGTAAGCTCGGCAATTCTTGGTGAATAAACATTAACAAAAGCATCTAGCCCAGAATATTGCAATAGATAGCTTCCTGTATTATTATTTTCACGAATTTTGACGCCAACATTTCGTTGATTCACCACTCCTCTAAATAATTTTTCACCATTATTCCAGCTGTGATTTAACTCAATTTCTTTGTTATCACATTCAATTTTTAAAAAAGATTCTTTGCGTTCCAAAATATTGACTAAATAGGATTTCTCATCAATTACCACAATCCATTTTTCAGAAATTTGTTTTTGACGATTGCGCACCTGACCAGTCATTAAGGCGTTTCTCTCGTAGTTTTTCAAGAATATTTGCATTGCGGTAGCAAGTAAAACTTCTTCGGCTTCTGAGTCAAGATGGCTTCCTAAAAAACCCTTAGGGAATTCTTCTTTGATAAATCCAGTCGATAAATTTCCAGAAATAAATCTTTCATTTTTCATAATGGTTTCAAGGAAACTAATATTGTGCGAAACTCCGCCAATAGCATAGCTTCCGAGTGCATTACGCATATGTTCAATGGCTTCAAGACGGTTTTTGCCATATGAGCATAATTTGGCAATCATCGCATCGTAAAACATACTAACTTCGCCACCTTCGTAAACTCCGGTGTCAATACGAATATTGTCGTTAAGTTCGGGTTCGATATATAAATTGATACGACCAGAAGATGGTAAAAATCCGCGAGATGGGTCTTCGGCATAGACTCTTGATTCCATTGCCCAGCCTTTTAATTTAATATCCTCTTGTTTAAATGGGAGTTTTTCACCAAGGGCAATTTTTATCATTAAGGACACGATATCTAAACCAGTAATTAACTCGGTAACAGGGTGTTCGACCTGAAGCCTAGTGTTCATTTCAAGGAAGTAAAAATTTTTGTTTTTATCCATTATATATTCGATAGTTCCAGCTGAAAAATATTTTACTTTACTTGCTAGAGCTTTTGATTGTTCATACATTTTTTGACGAGTATTTTCATCGATAAATGGGCTTGGTGCTTCTTCAATTACCTTTTGATTATTTCTTTGTATCGAACATTCTCTTTCACCAAGGCAAACGATATTGCCATGTTTGTCGGCTAAAACTTGAATTTCAATATGACGAGGATTTTCAATGAATTTTTCGATGAAAACTCGATCATCAGAAAAGCTGTTTCTGGCTTCATTTGAGGCTGATAAATAGGCTTCGGCCATTTCTTCAGCTTTCCAGACGATTCTCATTCCTTTTCCACCGCCACCAGCTGAGGCTTTAACCATAACAGGAAAACCAATTTTTTTAGCAATTTCCACAGCTTCTACTGAATCTTTGATGATGCCCATATGTCCGGGAACTGTGCTAACATTGGCTTCAAGTGCAATTTTTTTCGATTCAATTTTGTCACCCATCATTTCGATTGAATAAACCGAAGGGCCAACAAAAATAACACCTGCCTTTTCAAGTTCATTGGCAAAATTACGGTTTTCGGATAAAAAACCATATCCTGGATGCACCATAGTTGCTCCAGTTTTTTTAACTGCCGAAAGAATTTTGGCAACATTTAAATAGCTTTGCGAAGATGGTGAGGCTCCAATATTGACAGCTTCATCAGCCATTTGCACAAAAAGTGAGTTGGCATCGGCATCAGAATATACGGCAACAGTTTTAATGCCCATTTTTTTGCAAGTCTTGATAATTCTGCAAGCAATTTCGCCTCTATTGGCAATTAATAGTTTATGCATTTGATTTAATTAAATTTTGTTTTAAAATTCTATTGTCAAAGACCCGTTTTGAAAAAAAATTAATTTAGATTTATTAAATTTAAGGTCTTTAATTTTTAATATTATTAATTTACCTAAACAAACATAAAAAAACAAGAAATTAAATGACAAAAAAAACTCGTGATTTTCTAAAATTGATTCGTTTAAATCAAGCCATTGCAATTTGGCTTCTTTTACTGCCTTGTTTTATGGCGATTATTTTAATATTTAAAGCCGATAAAAATGTCGATATTTTTAACTATTTTAAAATTGCAATTTTATTTACTATTGGGGGTTTTTTGGCTCGAAGTGCAGGATGTATAATTAACGACATCATTGATTTTAAAATTGATAAAAAAGTTACCAGAACAAAGAATAGACCGATTGCTAGCGGACAAATTTCTATAAGCAATGCTTTAATTTATTTGGCGATTTTGCTTATATTTTGTCTTATTATTTTGTTGCAATTTAATCTATGGACCATTTTTAGTGGAGTATTTGTGGTAATTATGATTTTTTGTTATCCATTGATGAAAAGATTTACTTATTTTCCGCAAATTTTTCTGGGAATTACTTTTAATTTTGGTGTGATTATGGCGTCATTAGCATTAACTGAAAATGTTGATGCCAAAATTATAATTTTATATTTAGCTACCATTACTTGGACTTTTTTTTACGATACTATATATGCTTTTCAAGATATAGCTGATGATTTGAAAATCGGTGTAAAATCTTCGGCGATTAAAATTGCCAAAACCAATCCAAAAAAAATCTTATCAAAAATTTCATTAATAATTAATTTGCTCTTTATTATGCTTGGAACAATTGAGGAGTTTAACATAAATTATTATTTGGCGATAATATTATGTCAAATTATTATGCTTTTAAATATACATAAATGCGATTTAAATTCTCCAAAGAATTGTTTAAAATTTTTTAAATTTAACTGGGTTTTTGGCTTAATTTATTTATTTGCAATCATAATTGGATAATGAAAATCGGACTTTTTGGTGGCAGTTTTAATCCACCGCATTTTGGTCATTTACAAATTGCTAAAATCGCTATAAAAAAACTACGATTAAACCAATTATGGTGGCTTACAACCGCTAGCAATCCATTAAAAAACCAGCTTAATAACTATAATAATAGATTAATTGAATCAAAAAAATTAATAAAAAACTATCCGCAAATTAAGTTAAAAAATATTAATTATCGATATAGTTACAATTTAGTAAAAAAACTAAAAAATGCCCATCCAAATTATCAATTTATTTGGATTATGGGAGCCGATAATTTAGAAAATTTTCATCGCTGGTATAAATTTAAAGAATTAGCTGAAATGCTTGAGTTCGCGGTTTTTGCTCGGGGAGAGCATTTTTTAAAATCACCAAATTATAAAATTTGTAAAATAATGAAAAATAATCCTAAAATTAAATTTAATTTTTATCATATTAAAAAAATTAATATTTCTTCAACTGAAATTCGTAGTAAGAATGTATAATTATATTGTTGATACCCATTGCCACCTTGATTTAATTGAGCAAAAAAATATTCCTTTTGTAAAAATTTTTGAGGATTGTCAAAAAAATAATGTCAAAATTTTACAAACTATTTGCACCAAATTTAGCAATTTTGAAAAAATCATAGCCTATAGTTCTTTGCATCAAAATATTTATTGCTCGACAGGACTACATCCATGCTATGTAAGTCTTGATGAATTTAAGAAAGCTGAAGAAATTATTAAAATTTGTCAAAGTAATGATAAGATTATTGGTATTGGCGAAACGGGTCTTGATTATTTTCATGATCAAAGCAATATTGATTTGCAAAAAAAATCTTTTGAGGAGCATATTATTGCGAGTTGTCAGACTAAACTTCCAACTATAATTCACTCCAGAAATTGTGATAATGATATGATTGAAATGCTTAGTTATTTTAAGAAACAGGCAGATTTTCCAGCAATTTTACATTGTTTTTCTAGCACAAAGGAATTGGCTTATAAAGCTCTTGATCTGGGTTTGTTAATATCGATTGCGGGTATTGTAACTTTCAAAAATGCCAAGGAATTGCAAGAGATTGTAAAAAATATTCCGTTAGAATTTTTATTAGTAGAGACCGACTCGCCATATTTGGCCCCAGAACCAAATCGTGGAGCAATTAACCACCCTGCTTTAATTGTCGATAGCGTAAATTTTATGGCTAAATTAAAAAATATTTCCAGCGAAACCTTAATTGCCAAAACTACCGAAAACTTTCACCGCTTTTTCACTAGAGCCAAAATTGCTAGCTAAATATTTAAGAGTTTTTAATTTCTGTAATTTTTTCAAATTCCAGCTTTATTTTATGCAAAGAAACCTTGTATAAAGAGCAAAAAATTATGTTTTAAATTTTTTAAAGATTGGGGGGGGTAAAGATTGTTTTTATTGAAAAAACGGTTTAATTGTGATGACATTCTCAACATCATTTCTATAAGAAGAAACGATGTTGAGAGATTATATTGATTAATTGGCAAAAATTTTCTCGCGCATTTTTTTGGTGGTGTCAACCATAGCTTTTAGTGCAAGTTTGGTTTCTGGCCAATCGCGAGTTTTTAATCCGCAATCAGGGTTCACCCAAATTTGCTCAGGTGATAAAACCTTTAAAGCCTTATCCAATAAATGTTCAATTTCGTCATTCGCTGGAACTCTAGGCGAGTGGATGTCGTAAACACCTGGTCCAATTTCATTTGGATATTTGAAATTAACGAAGGCGTTAAGTAATTCCATCTTCGATCTAGAAGTTTCAATAGAAATAACATCGGCATCCATATCGGCAATTGCAGTGATTATATCATTAAATTCAGAATAGCACATGTGAGTGTGAATTTGAGTATGATCTTTTGCAATTGAAGCGGTAATTCTAAAAGCCTCAACTGCCCATTTCAAATATTCATCCCAATTATTTCTGCGGATTGGCAAGCCTTCGCGAAGAGCAGCCTCGTCAATTTGAATAATTTTGATACCTGCTTTTTCTAAATCTTCAACTTCATCGCGGATGGCAAAAGCAATTTGAATTGCAGTGTCTTTGCGCGGCTGATCATCGCGAACAAATGACCATTGTAAAATAGTGATTGGACCAGTAAGCATTCCTTTCATGATTTTGTTAGTAAGGCTTTGTGCATATTTTGCCCATTCAACAGTCATGGCTTTTGGACGAGAAACATCGCCAAAAATGACAGGAGGTTTAACGCATCTTGATCCATAGCTTTGCACCCAGCCATTTTTGGTAAAGCAAAATCCACTAAGCTGTTCGCCAAAATACTCGACCATATCATTTCTTTCAAATTCGCCGTGAACCAAAACATCAATTCCAATTTCCTCTTGGATTTTAACGGTTTTGGCAGTTTCAGCTTTAATGAAATCTTCATATTGATTTAAAGTGATTTGACCAGCTTTAAAATCTGCTCTGGCTTTGCGAACCTCTTTGGTTTGGGGGAATGAGCCAATAGTTGTGGTTGGAAGTAGTGGTAAATTTAAGGCCTTTTGGGCTTTTCTTCTTTCAAAAAATCCGCTATCGCGATTCAATAAAGAATCATCGATTTTTTTTGTGCGATTTTTCACTTCTTGATTATGAATTTTGCTAGAAACTTTGCGGTTGGCAATGGCTTTTTTATTTGCTTCAAAAAGATTTTTTACGACGGATTCATTACCATCAACAATTTTGGCAATAGCCACAATTTCTTGAATTTTTTGGGAAGCAAAAGCTAGCCAAGATTTAATTTCAGTGTCAAGATTGGTTTCATTATCAAGGTCAACGGGAACATGTAAAAGCTGGCAAGAAGGAGCGATGATTACTCGGTTAGAACCTAATTTAGCAACCGCTTTTTTTGCAATTTCCACCGAATTTTCAAGATTATTGATCCAGATGTTCCTGCCATCAACTAAACCTAATGATAAGGATTGATTAGCTTTGATGCAGTTAAGAGCTTTTTGAAATTG
>JALREU010000048.1 GCA_023256705.1 Rickettsiales bacterium | reverse complement strand
CGAAAATAATGATTACAAAAAAAATATTACCTTAAACCTTCTTGCAGATACCATTTCAACATCGCTTACACCCCCAAATAAATATATGGATTACGAGGTAAGACTTGTTCTTTCACCGGAAAATCCATCCTCTAATCTATGTAGTCAATATTTTAGTGATCCCAATACCAAACCAAGATTTGCAATTCTCAATGAATTTGATTTGTCTCCCGACAACTCTGCTAACTTTACATCTATGGAATATGAGGATGATGAAGTAATTAAAAGTAACTTTGCCGTTCAATCAAATAAAAAATACACCTATAAAAGTTTAAAAATGACCTCGGGTCAAAAAATATTAATTGAAAAAAAGGATATCCCCGGAGATAATCAAGGAAATACAAACTCAAGCTGTATTTTTGAATTACATTTTTATCCATATTATTCAATTACAAATAACATATCTGGCTATGTAAAATTTGGTCATGTTAATTATTACAATATAAGAGTTAATGGTGATTTGAGAGCAATTGATGGCACCGTTTCTACCTCTGTATTTTCGAATCTCGAAAATTGCAATATGAGCATTAATATTAAAAATCCAGATGGAAAATATGAGTTTACAAATTACGAAACCTATGTTTTAAACAATAACAACAACAGTAATCGCGGAATATATTTAAGAAAAGGACAACAGCTTTTAATCAAGCCTGATATATGGGATAAGAATTATACATTTAACTCTAATGGCGTTTCTTATGACATAAATTGTGGGGTTGGTTTTTACATTGAAAAAAAACCAAAACCGGCAGTATTATGTCATAAACAAGTTATCAAAAAAGTAAATGTTAACGAAGATTACACCTCAAGCAATGATTGTAAAAATTTACTAATTGTAGATCAAGTGGTCCAAGGCTGTTCAACTGATTATAACTTATGCAGTGAATATAAAAACACTGATACTACAATAAATAATAATTTTTGCCCAACTGAATGCCTTCCAACCGAAGATGAAATTAAGACTACATCATGCAAACCATCTATTACAAATGGAGTTTTTTCTGCGCCAGCCAACTGCCCCAACATATCATCAATTACTGATTTCGCTTCTCAAACCACAGCAGAATCATCTCCATTAGCATTTCAATCAACTTATAATAAAATTAATATCAAATGTAATTCTACCTGCCCTGCAAATAGCGCTTCAATTTGTCAAAATTTTTCTAATTTTTATTCCGCCACAACATCAAAATATTTTGCAATTTATGATGCACTTCCAGCCTCAGATAAAACTAATTTCATGACTTTTGATAAATGCAAATCATGTCTTAGTGCAAATATTAGCAAGCTTCAAACTAATTTCTTCACTCTTGACTCAACTCCACTAGATATATGCTATGATTTAGAAAATTACACTGGAAGTTTATATGATTTTTACACACTTAGTCCTGCCGTGCTTGATAGAATGGATGTTCCCGATCTTAAAAACAAAGGCTTGGATTATTTAAAACCATTTTTAAATAGCTACGGAAATTTCTATCCACTTAACTATACCGAAGAAACTAGCCCATGGACTACAAGAAGTTATTACGACACTAAAAATTCAACCTTTTTCACAAGTAACGGTTTTCTCAAAGTCACATTAATTACTAATGCCATTGATTTAACAACAGCCAGCCCATCAGCCTCTAATTTAAACTCTTATAATATCGATTTCGTTAATAAAGTTTTCTATAATTTTAGCGACAATAAACCATTAATTAGAGATTCAAGTAAAATTCAAATACTTCCCTCTTCAAATTCCAAATTTTCAAACGGACAAAGATTGGCTGTAGTTCCTTGTTATAATGAGGGTTCTAATTGTGCGGGATATGGAGAATCGGTAGAATTAATTAGCTCCAATCCATTAGCAACTTCAGATCCAAACTTAGTTCCAAAAATAATTTCCTTTACCGAATCAACAGATTCTATTCCAAATTTGCTTGACCCTGGCAATAACTATAGCTTTAATGAACTTGGAAATTTGACTAGAATAACCAATCAAATAGGGACTGAAGGTAATAGTTTTGATTGCTCAGGTGTCAATCAACCATATATCGGGGCAAATTTTCTTTGCTTAAATAACCAGGGGCAACTTGAAAATAACAGGCTATCATTTCGAATCATAGATAATGAAAAAACTAATTGTATCACATCAACTGGAGCTAGTTGCACACCATCAAGCACTAATACAAATTGCAACGGAGTCAAATCAATAAATATAATGTGGGATGGCAAAGACAAAGGCACTTGCAGTGACCAAGAAGAAAATTGTACAAAAAATTATTATTGCACCGACCCTTATTTTAACAATAGCGGAAAATATGATGTAAAAATTAGAATAATGAATCCTGAAAAAACTAAAATAGCCAATTTAGTTAACAGCATTATAACTCCAATTATGGAAGAGCTTGATGGTTATTCAAAAGATAAAGATGAAACCTTAGATTTAGGAGCTGAAGGGTTATTTTATGGTAAAGCTTATAAAATATTTGCCCCCTCTTCCACAAGAAGCATAAATATAGATACTGTTTTTACTGAATCCAACCTATTTACTTTAAGTGGTGACAGTATTGTTGGAACTTGGAAGGGATCATTTAATCAATATTTATCAACCGAACCTAATTCTCCAATTGCTACATACACCATTAATGCCAATATTCCACCTAAAACTGATGGCGAATGTGTCAATAGCAATGGCTGTGTTATTGCTTATGTAGCTGCCTTTATTGGAGATTTAACAAGTGATAATAAAGTAGATATTGGTACAGTTGATGGAGCTGGAAATGTTACTAGTCACAACTGCTTTTCTTCAACCGCTAATCTTAGAAGTAATATAATAAATAATTGCATAAAGAAAAAATCTTGTTCATTTACCATAAGAGCTTCATCGCTTACATCCGCTACCTTATCTAATGATTTTGGCTATAATTTTGTTACCACTACAACTTCTGATTTATCCAATGGAAATGCTGGGCAAATTTGTAATAAACCTCTGCATATTTTTGTTGCTTACAAAATAGCTTCAAAACCAATGGAAAAGGAAAATCAAGCAAAGCGAATTTATACTAGCATCACCAATAATCCAATTTTCAAATCCGTCTTAAGTTTATCAATGGTGTTGATGATTACATTTTATGGACTGGGTTTTATGATGGGCGTTTCTGAAATGAAACAATCCGAAATAATGAATCGATTATTAAAAATGGGCTTAATCTATTTATTTACTAGCCCTGCAGCTGGATGGATATTTTTTGAAAAATTCTTTGTGACCTTTTTCAAAGATGGCGCCGACTTCCTAACCTTTTTAATGGCATCAATTTTTTCCGATGGCGATCAAATTAATGAAGCCTTAAACACTGGCAATTTTAGAGATAAATCTCCTTTATTTGAATCGGTGGATAGAGTTCTTGGACTTTATTTAATAAATGATGTTGTTCATAAAAAAATAACCGCTTTGTTATTTTATAATTTTGTTGGAATTCTTTATTGCGTAATTTTATATTATTGCGCCATAACTTATGTTTACGCCGCCTCTAATGCGGTGTTGTTATATTTAACAGCGCAGTTTTTCACGACGGTTTTATTCGTAATTGGCCCATTCTTTTTCATTTTTATATTATTTAAACAAACCAAGGGATTTTTTGATAATTGGCTGAATTCTTTAATTGGATTTGCATTGCAACAAATTTTCGTAATTTTTACCCTGAATATCTTTAATTCAATAATCTATATGGTCACTAAAATGGCCCTAAGCTACAGGATTTGTTGGGACAATATATGGAATATAAATAGTTTTGGCTTTTCAATGTCGATATTTTCTTACTGGACAATTCAAGATGCTCCACCTTATATTAATGATGTCAACAAGGTTAATGTTTATGGTGAATATAAAAATACTACACCTTCGTTAACAATGATTATTTTAACATGGTCAATGGTAACAATAATGAGATCATTTTTAAGTACAATTTCGGATTTGGCATCTCAATTATCTGGAGGAATTCAAGCTTCATCTCTTGGCGCTGGGGTTTCTGCTGGAGTTAATCAGGCAATTGGCAAAGCTAAACAACTTGGCAGTAAAGCTTTCGATAAATTGGGTGGAAATAAAGTATTAAGAAAAGTTGATAAGGAAGTATTTGGCTCTGGTGCTGACGCTAAAAATGATCGCAAGAAAAAAAGACAGCAAAATAAAATTGATAGAATTGACATCGCCAATATGGCTAAAGCTGGAAATGATGCCGTATCAAAATACAAACAAGAAAATGCAGCTGAGTTTGCCAAAATGAGCGAAGGCGACAAAAAAAAGAAATTAATGGAGGTCAAAAAAAATGCAATGACCGAATATGCCAAAGGCAGTGGAAAGAGCCAAAAAGATATTGACAGATTAATGAATTTAAAAGGATTCAAAGGCAATGGCGGAAGCAATATCATTGGAGCTGGTATTAATTTAGTTAGAAGCGGAGGAAATTTAAGAACATCACTTGCAGATAGTGTATCAAGCGTAGATACTGGATTTAATGATAAGGAAATCAAAGGCGCCATGAATAATATGGATGAAGATCAAAGAAAGGATTTTATGAAAAATCTCAAATCTGGTGAAATTCAAAAAAGTGATGATAAAGCAATTAGAAATCCAATAGATTTACTAAAAAAACCATTTAACAACCCAGCTGCAAAAGCCAGAGAAGAAGCAATCAAGCAACTTGAAGATAGTGGCAAAATTACCAAAAAATCCAATGAATTAAATTCCAGCACAATCCAAAGTGGCTTAAGAATGATTGGAGCCGAATCAAAACGCTCAAATGAAGACGAGAAGCTTATTCAAGCGCAAATGGAAAAAAACGCAGTCAACGCATCGGTCGATAAAGGAAGTAATTTTAGTGCTAAAGAAATTGATAAATTTGAAAAACTCGCCAAATATCAAGATGCAAAAGATATTGGCGATAAGGTTGGCATGAAAGAAGCTAGAAGAGAATATAAAACCGCCAAAAAGGCAGCCAAAACCGAAGGGAAAACTTCAGCTTCAGAAAGATCTGATGAACAAATTAAAGAAAGCTCTAGTAGACTTGATAAATCCGCAGAAGAAAATAAAAACAAAATTAAAGAAAATAAAGAAGCGCAAGACAACAAAGGAAAGGAAATTAGTAAGGTGAATGATGATATTAAAAGCAATCCTAAGCATAAGGAAATGGATGATTTGAATTCAAAAATCAAAGGTGGAAGTGCTAGCGATGATGAAAAGTCAAAATTTAATAAAATGGTTATTGACGATAACAAAGAAAGTAACAAATCAGGCGAACAAAGCTACATTGAAAAAGATTCAATACGCAGTAATTTAAATGAAGATTTAAAAGAATTACAAGCTGATGGCGATAATCTTAAAAAGGCAGGTGAAAAATTAAAAAAATAAATTCAATAAATTATTAATATTTCATCCTAAACAAATATTAAATCTTTATTTGGAAGCCATATAAATTAAAAATTGATTATCAAACCTAACAAGGTATAATTTAAAAACATTAATTAAAATCTACTTTTTTATCAAAAAATAATAATTTATGAATAGCTCAATTTTATCAAAATTACTTATTATAATTTTAATTGCAATTTCATTGGTGATTTCTATAACCATAAAAAATACTTTCTACAGCAATCAATCCAAAGCCTTAATTATGCAAATTAAAAAAATTAATTTAGCAATTGATGAGTTCACTGAAAAATATCACGCATTGCCGGGAGACATCAATAACACCATGAAATTTGGATTAAGCGGATATAATACTGACGGCAACCAAGATAATAATATCAAAGATTCAAATGGAAATATTGTCATGGCAAATTCAGAATTAGTTTATTTTTGGCATCATTTATCTAATTCAAAAATCTTACTCGAAAAATATGATGGCAATGAAATGGAAATGGCAAAAACTGGCTATACATTTCCTGAAAGCAAAATTGGTAATGCCGGAATAGTAGCCTTTAGCGATAAAAACAAAACTTATTTACAAATTGGCTTTAGTCACTCTGACTCATATCGAATCTATACCAAAAACGAAACATTAACTCCAAATGAAGCATTTTTGGTTGATAAAAAAATTGATGATCAAAATCCAAATAAAGGTTTAATTTTTGTTGCAGGTGGCGATAGTTTAAATTTTTTACAAAATTCAATATGTGCATCTAATGATTCATACAATATTAATATCACAAAACCCTCTTGCCAGTTGATTATAGAGCTAAAATAATTTTTAATTAATTATAAGAAAATATTATTAAGAATTGTTTTTTAATAAGTTATTTATATAAGAATTTTATCATGAATAAGAAAAATAAAGAAATGAATATAGCTTCTCACTTCAATGAATTAAGGAGTCGAGCATTATTCTCATTTTGTTTTTATGTAATAATTTTTTTAATTTGTTTTTTTTATGCAAAAGAAATTTATCAGTTTTTGTTAAAACCTTTCGTTGAAATTTCTAAAAACAACAATTACAGAAAGTTAATCTACACCAGTCCTACCGAGGCTTTTACCACATATTTAAAATTATCATTTTATGCTAGTTTATTTTTTTCATTTCCTATTTTTTTTGCAGAATTTTATCTTTTTTTGTCTCCAGCTTTATATAAAAATGAGAAAAAAAATATATTAATTACCATTTTTTTCTCGTTTTTTTTATTTATTTTTGGAGCAATTTTTTGCTATTTTTTTATTCTTCCCCTAACTTTGGAATTCTTCTCAGCGTTTGAAAATAAAGGCTCCGCAGTAGATGGTCAGATGCCAATTTATTTAGAGACTAAAATAAGTGAATATCTAAATTTTACCATAAATTTACTATTTGGTTTTGGTATTGCATTTTTATCACCTTTGTTCTTGCTTTTTTTATTAAAAAGTGGTGTTGTAAATGTTAAGGATTTAAGTGCAAAAAGAAGATATTGGATTGTAATAATTTTTATATTATCTGCAATCCTTACTCCTCCAGATGTCTTAAGTCAGATTAGCTTGGCAGTTTTATTAATTCTTTTATTTGAAATTGTCATTTTAATTGCTAAATATATTAACAAATAATTTTATAAATTTATGGCTACAGTTAAAAAAACTGCAACTAAAACCGTTGCTAAAAAAGCTCCTGCTAAAAAAGTAGTAGCTAAAAAAGCTCCTGCTAAAAAAGTAGTAGCTAAAAAAGCTCCTGCTAAAAAAGCTGTTGTTAAAAAAGCTCCTGCTAAAAAAGTAGTAGCTAAAAAGAAATAGTTTAATGATTGTTTTTTATAAACGCAGGGTAAATTTATCCTGCGTTTTTTTATGGGTTAAATATAACCCCACCCACACACCCATCGACATCTTTGCAGTCAGTAGTTTTTTTGAAACTTATAGGTAAGTTTAATGATGACCTAACAGCCAAAAAGGCAAAAGCTTCAGCTTCAATAGAATCAATACTAAAACCCGCTTCTTTAGCAGTTAAAATTTCAATATTTGGCAATGAATTTTTAATATAATTAACCAATGTTAAATTATAGGCTCCGCCACCGCATATTATAATTTTTTTTGGTTGAAAATTTTGTTCAATTTTATGTCTTAAATTTAAGGAAAAAATTTGACAATAATTTGCTAAAATATCATTAACTTCTAGCTGGTTTAAGGGTGCCAACACCTCATCAAAATCATTACGAGAAAATGAAATTGGAGGTTTGATTTGAAAAATTTTATGTTGCATAATTTCGTTAATCAATCCCTCGTTAACCTTGCCAGTTGAAGCCAGCTTGCCCTCATCATCAAAATTTTTATTAAAATATTTTTGCATTTTATCATTAAAAACCGCATTGCCAAAACTCAAATCACTGGCAAATAAACTCTCAATATTATCTTCAAAATAAGTGTAATTAGCTACTCCGCCAATATTCAAAACCATTAAATTTTGAAATTTATTTCTAAATAAATGATAATGGTAAATCGGGACTAAAGGCGCACCCTGCCCCCCTCTAGATATATCTTTTGAGCGAAAATTTCCAATCACTTTGATATTAGTTTTTGTTGCCAAATTTTGTGAATTTCCAATTTGCCAGCTAATATTTAAGCTTGGATTATGATAAAGAGTAAGACCGTGAAAGCCAATTAAATCAATATCTTGGGATTTTAAATTATTTTTCTTCAAAAAATTATTAACTAATTCAATATGATGATTAGTAATAATATTTTCTAGCTCACAAATTTCATTTACCAAAATTTTTTCAAAAAATATTTTTTTAATCTGGATTTGTAAATTATCTTCGAAAGCAAAATAATCGGTTTTAAGAACTTTTATATAATCAAAACCGTCAGTTTCAATTAATGCCAAATCAATGCCATCAAGCGAAGTTCCGCTCATTAAGCCAATTGCCTTGAATATTTTAGCCATAAATTATTTGATTGAAAATATTGGTAAAATTAATTTTTTTATCAAGATTGGATTTATTAACAAAATACAATTTTTGATAAATATCATTGGTAATATCAAGAAAATTTTTTGCCGAATATTTGGCAAAAATCATTTGAAAAACTTCTTGCTCTTGATAATAAAAATTAACATTTTTGCTAAGAGTATTTTTGCAAATTTTATTACAAAAATATTTTAAAATTAATTCAATATTAAAATAGGAAAAATTTTTTTCGCCAATTTTTTTTAATATTGATGAATTAATTTCCATTTCTAAAAATGAATTTAATAAATCTTGATAAATTGCAATTATTTCTTCACCATTGGTGATGGCAAGCGCTGGCGAGTTATCTGTAATTTCGCTCAAAAATTCATAATCTTTATTGCTTAAATTTATTTTTTTACTATGCAAAATTTCAGTAAAAATTGACACTGAAAATTCATTAATTTTTTCAATGTAGCAACGAGATTTAATTGTTGGTAAAACTTTAGACAAATTGTGAGCAATTAAAATAATGAAAACTCCATTTTTTGGTTCCTCAAGATTTTTTAACAAATTATTGGCGGAATTTTTATTCATTTCACAAACCGCATCAATTATTAAAAATCTTGGCTTGTCAAGAGCTGGAGTGTGATTAAAAAAACTAACCAAATCCTGAATCTGTCCGATAGCAATTTCTTTTTTTTCGGGAAGTTTTTCAATAATTTTAATATTGGAAAAATTTGGGTCATCAATTATTTTTGCACAAAATTCTTTGGCAAAACTAGCTTTGCCAATGCCTTTTTTGCCAGATAAAATTATGGCGTGATGCAATTTGTTGGATTGAAATAAATTAGTCCATTTTGTTGAAATATTTTCAAATCCTATCATATTAAAGCTTGCCTTGAAGATAATGAATTAGCAGGTTTTGCTTAATTTTTTGTTCTTTGGAGGTTTTAAAATCTTTTACAACAGCATCTTGGTTTTTCATTTCATCTTCGCCAATTATAACTACAAATCTTGAATTATTTTGTGAAGATTTTTTCATTTGTTTTTTGAAATTACCATCATAAACAAAATCAACTTCAAAACCAGCCTTTCTAAGTTTATTAGCTATTTCGAAGGCACATAATTTTTCATTTGCAGAAATATAATTTACACTAATGGAAATTTTATTTTCTTCAATCATATTTGATAGCAACATTAACCGCTCAATTCCGCCAGCAAAGCCAATTGCAGGGACTGCTTTTTGCGACATTTTTTCAACAAAATTATCATATCTCCCACCTGCCAGAACTGCATTTTGCGCACCATCATTATCCATTACAAATTCAAAGACAGTTGATGTGTAATAATCAAGACCCCTTACTAATTTTTGATTATGGGTATATTTTATAGAAAATTTTTCGAGTAAATTTAAAATATTTTTAAATGATTCTTTTGCCTCATCGCTATAAAATTTTTCAATAGTTGGCGCATCTTGCATTATTTCAATATCGCCTTCATCTTTAGAGTCTAGGATACGGAGCGGATTTTTTTGCAAACGATTTTTTGAATCTTGCGACAAATCATTTGCATATTTAGTGAAATAATTTTGTAAGGCTTGGCTATATTTTTGCTTGGTTTCGTTACATCCAAGAGAATTAATTTGTAAATCCAAATTATTCACCATTCCCAAATCTTTTAAAATATTTCTTGCCAATATAATCATATCAACATCGCAGAGGAAATTTTCTTCGCCAAAAAATTCAAAATTAATTTGATGAAACTGGCGTTGGCGTCCTTTTTGCGGGCGGTCATAACGAAAAACTGGTCCGTAAGAAAAGAATTTTCTTGGCATAATTTGCATTAATTCGCCATTAGAAATCAAAGCTCTAACTATTCCTGCAGTAAATTCAGGACGAAGAGTGATAGAATTATCCGAACGATCTTGAAATTTATAAACTTCTTTTGAAATAATATCAGAAGCCTCGCCTAAATTGCGTTCAAAAA
>JALREU010000047.1 GCA_023256705.1 Rickettsiales bacterium | reverse complement strand
AAAGATAAGGATTGCGATAGCTTTATCGAGATTATTGCCAAGAAAATTGATAAAATTTTTATTATAAAAAATTTTTCCAATCCAAGATTTTGTAGGGCCGAAGATTTGATGAAAAAATGCCAAAAATTTCAACTTAAAACCGAAATTATCGATGATTTTTACGAATTATTTAAGAAAATTAATCTAAATTTTAGTGAGGAAAAAAATTTAATTTTAGTCACTGGCTCGCTATATCAAGCTAGCGAATTTTTTATAAAAAATTAATCTAATTCAAAAGTTTGTTGCCAGTTTTCTTTATCGTCAAATTTTGGTTGCTCTTCTTTTAAAAGAATAAAATTCTCAATTGCCAAAACATCCATTTCAGTTCTCATAAAACATTTATATGAATCTTGCGCAGAGCAAACAATTGGCTCTCCTCGAACATTGAATGAAGTATTTATCAAAACTGGACAACCAGTTTTTTCCTCGAATTTTTTAAGTAAAAGGTGAAATTTTGGATTAGTTTTTTCACTAACAGTTTGAATTCGTGCCGAATAATCCACATGCGTTACCGCAGGAATTTCAGAGCGTGGAATATTTAATTTTTCGATGCCAAACAACTTTTCTTGTTCTTTGGTCATTGGCTTTTGTCGAGATTTTTTTACATCGGCAACCATAAGCATATATGGGCTGTCAATATCTGGAATTTCAAAATATTCGGTGACTTTTTCGCGCAGAATTGCTGGAGCAAAAGGTCGAAATGATTCACGATATTTAATTTTCAAATTCATAATTGATTGCATTTTTGTACTTCTGGCATCACCAATTATACTTCTAGCTCCAAGCGCCCTTGGACCAAATTCCATTCTTCCTTGATGCCAACCAACCACCTTATCTTGAGTTAAATAATCGACCAATTTTTGGCAATATTCTTCAAAATCTTCGATAAAAATATATTTTGCATTAACTCCATCTAAATAATTTTTAACTTGCTGATTTGAATATTTGATACCAAGATAAGATCCAGCCATTGAATCTTGATTTTTATCGACAATTCTTGGATTATTTAAGTGATCATAATAAATATTTTGAGCAACTCCAAGAGCTCCGCCAGCATCTCCAGATGCGGGCTGAATCCAAATATTATCGAATATTTTTTCTTGCAATAACTTACCATTGGCAACGCAATTAAGCGCAACTCCGCCCGCCATAACTAAATTTTTAGAGCCAGTAATTTTTTGCGCAGTTTTAGCTAATTTAATGACGATTTCTTGAGTTACCTCTTGTATTGAACGCGCTAAATCCATTTCAAATTGAGTTAATTCCTGCTCACTCTTTCGAGGTTTTCTTTGAAATAATTCGTCAAAATATTTGCTAGTCATGGTTAGACCAGTGGTGTAATTAAAATATTTCATATTTAAACGAAATGACCCATCATCTTTAATATCGATTAAATTTTTTTTGATTAAATCAACATATTTAGGCTCTCCATATGGCGCCAGACCCATAACCTTATATTCACCAGAATTAACTTTAAAGCCAGTAAAATATGTAATAGCACTATATAACAAACCAAGAGAATGTGGAAAATGAATTTCTTGCAAAAAGTTAATTTTATTATTTTTGCCGTAAGCAATTGCTGTAGTTGTCCATTCGCCAACTCCATCCATAGTTAAAATCGCCGATTCTTCATAAGGAGATGGATAAAAACAGCTTCCAGCATGCGAACCATGATGCTCGCCAAAAAGCAATTTTTGAGCTAATATTTTTTTTAATGCTTTAACTTCATTTTTATTGGCATCATTGCCTAATTGAATTTTACAAATCTCATTGATTAAAGTATCTTTTAAAAAAAGCTTTTCTTTAAGCCAAGTTGGAATAGCCATTGCAAAAGATTTATAGCCAAAGGGGGCTTGCGCTAGATATGTTTCAATCAATCTTTCAAATTTTAAAAAAGGCTTGTCAAAAAAACCAAAAAAGTCAACTTTATCAATCGAAATTCCTGCTTCTTCAAGGCAATATTTTAAAGCGTTGAAAGGAAATCCACTATCATGTTTTTTTCTGGTGAAGCGTTCTTCTTGGCAAGCTGCGATAATTTTGTCATTATGCAAAATTGCCACAGCTGAATCGTGATAATAAGCTGATATTCCAACGATATAAGTCATAAATTAAAATAAGGTATAAATGAATGGAGCAACCGCAGAGCCTTGCGCAAATATTAATAGAGCGCCAAGCAAAAGCATGATTATAATTATTGGTAGCAACCAAAATTTTTTACGAATTTTTAAAAATTTCCATAATTCCAAAAGAAAAGACATAATAATATAGTTTAAATTAAATAATTATTTTTTTAAAAATTTAGTTTTATTAACTTTAAGAAACAGTTCAAGACTTTTTTCAATCTCTTTAGCTACCAATTCGCTCCCTTCATTATTAAGATGCAAATCATCATAAATATATTTTTCTTCGGCTGGAATTAATTTTGCCAAATCAATTAACCAAACATTTTCTTCCTTGGCTACATCGCGAATAATTTGATTAAATTTTATATATTGTTGACGATAAATTTTACTCGCCTCGACGCTTCTATTAATATTAAAATTTTCATTATTTTCAATTCTATTTGGCTGAGTCATTAAAATTGGATTTATCTTTTTTGCTTTTGAAATTGAAATAAAAATTTTCAGATTTTCTTTAAAATAATTGGCTAATTTTATCAATTCAGCTGGGTTATCAAGAATTTTTTCCTTCCAAAAATTACTCAAAGACCATTGATCATTTTTGATAAATTCCTTGTTGTTTTCTTGATTACAAACTATCGGAGCAATAGTTTTATTATTATTCCAATAAGTTCCCTCAAAAAACAGCGTTGATAAATCGTTAATATTATGCATCATTATAACGATATCTGGGTTAAATGGAATTAATTTATTAAGCAAAATATTTATGGAATGCAATGAGTTATTTCCGCTTTTTGCAGCATTGTCACTATTTACTTTAATTTTAGTATTTTCTTCCAAAATTCTGCCAACTAAATATGGAAATCTTGATTTTTCATCAACAAATTCACATTCGGTGGTTGAGCCACCTATAAAGAAAATTTGCAATTCAGGTTTTTTATGAATCATTGAAGGTTTTAGAAAGCCATTTTCGTCAGTTTCAAACAAATATTTTTTATTTTCTAAAGTTTTAAAAATATTAGAAGGGGTTTTGTAGATTTTTTTATTATGACTTAATTCTCTAAGGCGAATATGGCGTTCATTATTGCATCTAATTTGATAAATGACCTTATCCAAAATGCTATATTTTTCGGATTCAGCAGAGTCGGCTAAAAAATCAAATGAAATAATTTTATAAAATATCCAGCCAAAAATTATTAATACCAAAAAAAGTAAGATAAAATTTGTAATTTTAGGATGTTGTTTAATTATTTTTTTTATCATTTTAAAACTGGTTTTTCATATCGGTGTTTGGCTGACTTCTTTGAATAAAATAGGAAGAATCAGATGGTTTAAGTTTTTTTGACAAAAGATCTTTACCCAAAATTTTTAATATTAATCCAATTGGGGTAAAAAGACCAAAAAACATTATAAAAATAATAATTTTTGAATTTATCTTACCAATTATTTCTCCAAATTTTATCCAGATTGGCAAAATTTTTGAATATTCAAAAAATCTTGGCTTAACTAAACTAAAAAATAAAAAAAATCCAAATAAAATTAAGGTCAAATAATTCCAATTTAATTTATATGAAATTACTAAAAAAATTAACGACCAAATTAATCCAAATATTCTAAGATTATTGAGATTATGCTTTGAATTTGTTGGTAAATTATTCATGAATAAAGATGTTTTAATATTTTTTTTCAAATGATAGAACAATAATAGTTATCAATCAAATTTTTTTTAAAAAAATTAATTGCACCAACTCGATTTCTTTTCGCCAAAATAAGCTTTGGCTAAACCATTTTTGATAAGCTCATCGCCGATAATTTTATCGCCAATCTTTACTTTGGCAACTATTCTTCCGCCATATTTGTCCCATTTTATTTCGGAAAACTCGATTTTTTGTTTATTTGCAATCGCTTCATTGATTAATTTGGTAGTAAAATCGGTAGCTTTTTGTGCTAATTTTTTTTCCTTTAAGCATTTGGCTCGAAATGATTTTTCTGGGGTGTCGATACCCTTAATTCGGACAAATAATTTAAGTTCTTGTGGCAAAAATTCGTTATTAATCTCAAGAGTGTCGCCATCTAAAACCCTTAAAACTTGCCAATTATAGATTTTTGCTTGATGGTTATTGTCATTAGCAATTATTTTATCATTGGCGAAAGTTTTTAAGGAAAAAGATAGGTAAATTATAAAAAAAATAATGGTTTTTTTTAACATTACTTAAGCGATTGTGATAAAATGTAAAATCATAAATAGGTCAATTGCCACCAGTAAATTTCTAGGATTTAATTTGCTAAAAGATTCTTGAAGCAACAATTTTCTCATGAGTTTTCTAAAAAAACCACCCTCTTTTAAACGCTTTATTTCCTTTTCTTCTTTGGTAAGTTTTATGGCTTTTGGTGCACATTTTATGGTTATATAAATATGCCAAATATAATAAATAATTACCCCATAGGCAATTATTGAGATTATAAATTTCCAAGAAGTTTTTTCAAGAATTTCGTCAATTATAAAAAAACAAATGATATAAGAAACGACCCCCCAATACCACTTAACAATATTGAATTTTTCTTTGCCTTTACAAGCCAAGACAAAAGATTGGGTTATATTAGTAAAGTTGATCATAGGTTAAATAATGCTAATTATTTTTGAATAGCCTTTTTGGCACCTGCCCAAGGCATTTCAAAGTCAAAATTTCTAAATTCTTGCATCAATTTAACATCTTCATAAATAACTTTTTGCTGAACTTCGTCATAGCGAACTTCTTTATAGCCTGTAAGTGGAAAATCTTTACGCATCGGATGACCCTCAAAATCATAGTCGGTAAGGATTCTGCGTAAATCAGGATGATTGAAAAACCTTATTCCATACATATCAAAGGCTTCTCTTTCAAACCAGCCAGCCGAGCTAAAAACCGAAGAAACTGATTCAACCTCTTCGCCATCATTCAAAACTACCTTAATCGTTATACGATTATTAAGTTTGTAGCTCAACAAATTGTAAATAACTTCAAATCTTGGCTCTCTAATGCCAAGCATATCAGCTCCAAATGCATCAAGCAAGGTTTTAAAAGATAATTCTTTGTCATCGCGCAAGAAAGTTAAAAAATCGGTGATAAATAATTTTTCAACATAAAAAATTAAATTATCATTTTGAATTAAGTAATTTAATGGGGTTTTGGAAAAATTTTCGGTAATATAATTGGCTTGTAATTGAAGATTTTGTTGCATATTATCGTTTGAAATTTTTAGTTCTTTTAATTTTGCGTTGCAATAAAAGCAAGCCGTAAAGTAAAGCTTCTGCGGTTGGCGGGCATCCTGGAACATAAACATCAACAGGCACAATACGATCGCAACCTCTAACCACCGAATAAGAATAATGGTAATAACCACCGCCATTGGCACAGCTTCCCATCGATACTACATATTTTGGTTCAGCCATTTGATCATAAACCTTACGAAGCGCTGGTGCCATTTTATTGGTAAGAGTTCCAGCTACAATCATAACATCAGATTGACGAGGTGATGGACGAAATATCATGCCATAACGATCAAGATCATATCGAGATGCTGCAGTTTGCATCATTTCAACTGCACAACAGGCTAAGCCAAAAGTCATTGGCCAAAGTGATCCACTTCGAGCCCAGTTGATAAGGTCGTCAAGTTTTGCGGTTACATATCCCTGATTCTTGACCTCATTAGCCATTTGGTTTAGAAGCAAATCTTGATTTAAAGGACTTAAATTATTCATAATTTTTAAATTAATTAATTATTTCCATTCTAAAGCGCCACGCTTCCATTCATAGACAAAGCCAATGGTTAGTAAGGTTAAAAACACCATCATTGACCAAAATCCTACTACGCCGATTTCACGCAAGGCAACAGCCCATGGAAATAAGAAAGCCACTTCCAAATCAAAAATTATAAATAAAATGGCGACTAAATAAAATTGCACCTTGAACTCATTTCGTACAGGTCCTTCGCCTTCAAATCCACATTCATAAGGTGAATTTTTTTCAGCATTTGGACGCATTTTATTGATAATAAAAGGAATTAAAATGATAATAATTGATAAACCAATCGCAATTATTAAAAATACTAAAACTGGAAAATACTGGGCAGAAACCATGGATGGGTCAGCAAAATTAAAAATCTGGTCAGTCATTTATTAAATTTAAAAAATTAATATCTAAAAAATATAGTTTGCTATATTGATTATTAAATATTAGAAATTTATGATTTGAAAATCAAATTAAATTTTAAAATTTTATTCAATGCAAACAAATATTTACACAGCTCTTATTACGCCTTTTAAAAATAATAAGATTGACGAAAAATCTTTTGAAAAAATTATTACCAATCAGATTGAAAATTTGGTTGACGGAATTGTCCCTTGTGGCACCACTGGAGAGTCTCCAACCCTATCTCACGATGAACATAATTTATTAATTGAAATGGCCGTTAAAATTGCTGGTGGCAAAATTAAAGTTATGGCGGGAACGGGCTCTAACTCAACCGCTGAAGCCATCGCCATGACCAATCATGCCAAAAAAATTAAAGCTGATTCATGCTTAATTGTAGCCCCATACTACAATAAACCAACACCCGAAGGAATTTATTTACATTTCCAAGAACTAAATAAATGTGGAATTCCGCTTATTATTTACAACATTCCCGGACGCTCAGTTATTAATATCTCTGACCAAAACTTAGCTAAAATTGCTGAACTTGAAAATGTTATTGGTATCAAAGACGCCACTGGTGACTTAGCCAGAATGGCCTCGCTTCGATTACTAATCCAAAAAAAGAATTTTCTATTTTTGTCTGGAGAAGATGCAACTGCTGTTGGCTACAATGCAATGGGTGGCAATGGTATTATTTCGGTTTCATCAAATATTTTACCAAAATTGGTTGGAGATTTACAAAGAGCAACGGCTAAAGGAAATTATGCCTTAGCTTTAGAAATTCAAGATAAGTTAAATGATTTTCACGGCGCTATGTTTTGCCAAACCAATCCAATTCCTGTAAAATATTGTGCTAGCCTTATTGGTTTATGCTCGCCTGAAGTTCGCCTCCCTCTTTGCGAACCATCAAACGAAGCCAAGGAACGCATCAAAAACTCTTTAGCTAAATTAATTTAATTAAAGCTAAAATTTTTTAATTAATTCTTGATGAACAACTAATTCATTCATCTTTTTTAATGAGCCTGCCAACATATCAAGTCCAGAATGATTAGCATATTGTTCTAAAGTGACATCTCTTTTTTTAAACCATCCAATTTTTCTTTTTATATGACATAAAAAATATGGAGTAATTTTGGCGGGATGCATAATATCAAAACGATATTTATTTAAATTATGCATTTTAACATTATTCATGCCATCAATAAGGATTTTGGAAATTTTTATTAATTCACCGCGATTAAATAATCTTTTGCGAGCAAAATAATAAAATTCAACAATATTAATACTATCAGCAAATTCTCGTTCTTTGACAATTTCATAAGCTCTATCCAAATCCTCAACCACTCCAGATGATAAAAGTAAGTCAATAATCTGCGAACAATTTCGTTTTGAAGCCATGATTAGAGAATCTTCACCAGAAAAATTTTTTTTGAAACGATTCGCACCAGCAAAAATCAATAATTCTACTATTTTAAATGAATTTATCATTACTGCATAATGAATTGGACATAATTTTTGATTTTCAGTAATTGTTTCTGGATCCAAATTGCAATTTATGCCAACCAAATATTCGGCTACCTCAAACTTTCCAAACTCGCAGGCTACATGCAATGGAGTTAAGCCAAAAGCAGTGACTACCTCCTTATTAACTCCCGCATTAATTAACTCTTCAACAATTAATTTATATCCAAATTTACAAGCATAATGAATTGGTGACCAATTTCTAGTTTCATTTGATGACTTGGCATTAATATTAGCACCAAAACCAATTAAAGCCTTGAGATTATCGAGTTTTCCACTAATTGAACAATGATGTAAAGGACTGAAATTATTGATATCGCCATGATCAATATTTTTAATGCCTACAATATCTATGGCTTTTTTTAAATCTTCAACCACGCCAAATTTAGCTAAAATATGCAAAAAACAAAAATTATAATCACTAAATTTTAACAATAATATCTCATTAGAATTTTCTAACTTTATAATTTCTGCAAAATTTTCAGTTATTTTGGTCTGCAATAGCTCAAACTCGATTTTATCAATAGTTTCGATATCTTTTTTGTAATATTTAAAAAATGAATTAACAATTTCTTGATTAACAATATTTTCAGTCATATTTTACCTTTGTTTTGAGTTATCTTGAAATCTTGCTTGAGCCCTTGAAGCTTTAACAAAATTTTGCCAAAATTTAGTCGATTCGCCCTTTTTCATTGACTCCGCTTGTGCAATGACTGTAGCAATTCTTTCGCCAAATATTTTTGCGGTCCAAAACCCTATTGGCTTGGCTACACCAACAATTTTCTCCTCTTCTTCTTGCAAAATATCATCTTGCATTTTTTGATATTGTGCTTGGAATTCCTTTAGTTTTTTTTCATATTTGGTTGCGGAGTGAGCCTTAGGAATTTCGTCCTTATATCTCTTTAACTCCTCCTCTTCCTTTATATATTTTTTCTGATTTTTTGGAAAATATTGCTGAGTCTTTTTTTTCAACTCCTGATAATTTTTGTAAGAAATGTAAATTATTAATTCCAAAATACCTCGAATAACAAATATCAACAAGATAAAGCAAACAATAAAACCCAAACCTATGATTGAAATATTTAAAATTAACGATTCTGACATATTTCCTTCATTTTTTTATAACCATGAGCAAATCCAATTAATGAATAGGTGTCGGTAGAAATTTTTCCATCGCGAGCTATTCCATTTACAATCATTTCCGCATTACTTTGCATGTCTTTAATTATATCTGCATCGTCATTTTTATCATTCGCCCAAGCAATGGTTTTAAAAGGGAAAAGGTAATATTTTTTGGCTCCAAAATTAAGCTCAACATTGGAATTTTTGCTAAAAATAAAACCTGATGAAGTACTGATTTCATCTGAATCATTTTCTAAACTGGTTACTAAAAAAAACGGCTCTCCGCGTTTTTCATAATTACCAAGCGATTTTATTGGGGTCGAAGCAATATAACAAATAGTTTTATCACCCCTTTCAGTTTTAAATACACTCCAATCTTGGTATTTAGCTTGTAATTCTTGAGCAAAAACCCCGTTAAATCCAAAAAAAAGAAAAATAATTGTGATTAAAAATATTTTTTTTAAAGGCATTTTTTTATAATTTCATAGCTTGACAAGTTAGTAAATAATTAATAAAATTTTTATAAGAATTATTACCAGTTGCAAGTTGTTTAATTTTTGTTTAAATTAATTTAAACTATAATTTATAATTAGCAAAATATTCAATAACAATATTTATTTTAGCTAATATTTCACCAGCTAATTAAATAAATCTAGCAATTTCTAGAATTTACCAAATATAATTTTAAGCTATGTCAAAAATTATTAATAACGAAATGCCACAAAACAATCACTCAAGTGATTCTAATTCACCAAATTATTCGGATCAAAATAATCAAGTCGAAACCTCTCAACATCAACAAGCTCACGAAGAAACTCACGAAAAACATTCTCCACTAGATCAATTCAAAATCAAAGAAATTTATCCAATTCATATTGGCAACTATAATTTAAGCTTTACCAACTCGGCTCTTTATATGGTTATTGCCACTTTTTTAATTATTATTTTTATGTTAAGAGCTACCAGTAAAAAGCTTTTAATTCCTAATCGCTCACAAAATATTGCCGAATCAATTTATAGTTTCATCAATAATCTAATCCTTGGAAGTATTGGCGAAGAAGGAAAAAAATTTATGCCATTAATTTTTAGCATTTTCACATTCATTTTGCTTTGCAACTGCCTTGGCATGACTCCTTACAGCTTTACCTCAACCAGTCAGGTTGCAGTTACTTTATCAATTGCCATGCTTTGCTTCTTCATTATTACCATTTTTGCCATTATTCGTAATGGCTTTGGTGGATTTATTCATATGTTTTTACCTAGTGGAGTACCAATTTGGATGGCTCCCGTTATTTTTATCATCGAATTATTTTCTTTCTTAATTCGCCCAATCACTCTCTCGGTTCGTCTTTTTGCCAATATGGTTGCTGGACATGTGTTGCTTAAGGTTATCGCTGGATTCGTGATTTCTCTTGGTTTTCTTGGAGTTTTTCCTTTCTTATTTAGCATTATTATGACAGGCTTTGAGTTAT
>JALREU010000046.1 GCA_023256705.1 Rickettsiales bacterium | reverse complement strand
AACTCCACCGGTAGAGCAGGTATATGGAACCTTACCTTTAAATCCATTAGCTAAATTACAATTTATGGTTCCAGCTCCATAATCGGCTACAAATCCAGCATAGCCATCACCAGCTGGAATATTACATTTAATTGGTGTACAAGTTCCAGTTGCAGTAATGTTAGAACCATCGGTTAAGCAATTATATGATAAAGTTCCCGAATGATCAGCATTACAACTAAATGTTCCAGTTCCTTTGAATACGCTTCTAGCTGAATATCCAACACCACCTAGCACATTACAACTAATTTTAGTGCAAATTCCAGTTGGCTTGATAATTCCTGGAGCTGAACAATTATAGGTAACAATACCTTGATAACCATCTTTATTACAAGCAAAAGAAGATGAACCATAACCAACAACTCTAGAAGTATATCCTTCCGCTTCTTCAATATCACACTCAATGTCAACGCACTCTGCTCCGCTAATTACTTTTCCTGCATCGCATCTAGTTAAGGAACAGCTATTAACAACAGTTGGGGTTCCAGCAAAATTACAACTCCATTTATAAAATCCAAAATAATTGTCATCGCACTCGCCATCAATACCCTCAGTTCCAGCATTGACAGTCTTTGCTTTCATTCCAGATTTTCCACCAACGCTACAAGTGCGAAGAACGCAATTATTTGCAGTAATACTTCCTAACCCAGCTGAAGAGCAGTTCCAAGAATAGCTTCCAGTATAACCTAAACTTGAATTACAAACGCCGTTAGTTCCAGAAGTGCCAAGACCGACCTCTTTGGAAATTAATGCAACATTGGAAGTTCCAACCACACATTTATTAACACAATTATTCGTTCTAACCGTTCCTAAACCATTTGCATCGCATCTCCACACATAATTTCCGCCATAACCAGCAATACATTGACCATCAGAGCCCGAGCTATTTATAATTACCGATTTTTGTAACATACCAACACCCTGAACTGCAGTTCCAACATCGCATGTATTTTTACAATTATTAGCCAAAACCTTACCCTCAACTTTTCCAGTCGATGAATTTACGCTACAAGTCCATGAATAGTTTCCAACATATCCGCTAGCGCTATCGCAAACCCCTTGCGTTCCAGACTTACCAAAACCGACTCGGGCTTTAACCATACCAAGCCCTTGATCAGTAGTTCCAACATCACAAAAGTTAACACAATTATTTTCAACAATCGTTCCAACTCCTGAACTAGAGCAATTCCAACTATAATATCCACCATAAGAAGACGCACATTCGCCATCAACTCCACTAGTGCCAACCGCAACTGTTCTTTGAACCATTCCAGTTCCATCGCCAACTTTACAATTTGCAATTTTACAATTATTATTAACCTCAACCGCTCCATCAATCGAACAAGAATAGCTATAATTTCCAGTGTAGCCTGTCAAACATTTACCATCGCTTCTTCTTGAGGTTCCAAACGGAACAATCTTAGACTCCATACCAACGCCAACGCCAACCGAACAATTCCCATCTAAATAACATAGTCCTGACTCAATTCTTGCCTTACCATCGACGCAAGAAACATCAATTCCTGAACCGGAGTAACCTTCATCACATTTTAATGAAGTTTTTCCATGTTTTAATGTTCGCATCGAAATACCAATTGTTGAAAATTGGCAATTTTCATAGCATAAATCCGTAACTTGCGAGACACCCCTTTCACAGCTATAACTATATGATCCATCAAAACCAATATCACACAAACCTAAATTACTTGAAGTAGAAGAATTAACAATTTGTGGTCTCATACCAGAATATCCGCCAACCGTACATCTCGAATCAATACAACCGCCGACACTTGATACAACTACACCATTTTCGCAATTAACTAAAAATTCACCAACATTGTTAGCTTGGTTACAAGTTAAATTGCTAAAGCCATTTGGAATTGATAATTGAGTTAGACCTGTTGCCGAAAATAGACAGGATTTTTTACAACTTTCTATAATTTGTAGCGAGGAATCATCATTACAAATATATTTCATTACCCCGCTATAACCAGACTCTGTGCATCTCAATGAACCTTCTCCATTCGCCACATTCTTAGTTTGAACACCCGAAGCTACAACATTACAAGGGCAAGATTTTTCAAATACCCAAACACCATTTTTTCCGCATCTTTTAGCGGAACGAAGACTATCATTAGGAGAAGGACATGTTGTGGTAGCATAAACGATTTGATTAAATAAGGCATTAACATTTCCATAACCATCACCAGAATTTATACATGGAACTAAGAAGTCGGCATTATATTCTTTTACTAATTCACTTTTATTTCTTGAAAAGACAATATCATCAAAGGATTCATCATTTTTTAAAGATCTCACAAAAACATTATCAGCAACGATGGTATTTCCAACTATGGCACTAAAGCTATTTTCCAATTCCCCGGTATTTCCAGCAGAAGGAGGGGAAGTTGGTTCCGAAGAGCTAGTGCTAAAACCGCTAAATTTATTTTTACCAAGACCAATAATCACAAAAATTGCCTTGCTATCAACAATGGTGCTATCTTCCTTAATATTGATAATTACATCATCAACTAAAGTTCCTAAATTTATTGTTGAAGTATTGGCAATATCGGCGACTACAGTTGCCCTTTTATCAATAACATATACAAATTTGGTTCGATATTGATCCTCCATGTAATCAGATGACAAACCAAGAGTTTGCACAGGAATGGTTCCGTATAAAATATTAGAATTAGAATTTAATTGATAAACACCAGAACCAACTAAACAATTGCCCGAAGAAATCGATTCTCTACCATAATCTGTATCAACACCTTTCTGTCTGGTAATTTTGGCAGGACAAGGCAATCTTTTGTTTTTGAGCATGAATCGCCCCATTGCTTTATAAACAACTTCAATTTTTTGAGCATCGGATTTGGCATTAGATGCGCTATTCTGAATTTCAGATATAGCAATAGATGTGGTTGCAACAACTAAAGCAGTCGAAATCAAAACCGAGATATCATTAAAACTAAATCCCTTTTTGATTTGTTTTGCGCTAAATTTGTTTTTTATAAAATTTAAAATATTTATGAAATTAATATTCATAATATGTTGACAAATTATATTATATTGTTAAATTTTATAATTATCGTAAATAGTTTTTCTTTGGGGATATAGCTCAGTTGGTAGAGCATCTGCTTTGCAAGCAGAGGGTCAGGAGTTCGAGCCTCCTTATCTCCACCAAATAATACCTACCTTGATATACACGATCAAATTAAACTAAATAAAATTTTTATAGTTTCCCTCTAAATCATTAGTTTTTATATTTAAAACTATGATTTTAAGTGTTTAAAACACTTCATTATTTTTTTAACTTTAACTTTCACAAATGTTACCTGTTAAAAAAATGAATTTATAAAAATGAGTTTAGTTAGAAAAAATATTATACCAAACAAAACTAGATATTTTTTTATAGTTTTTTTTAATAATACCAAAATAGGATTTTTTAATATAAGGAGCGGTTTTTTAAAGCGATAGAAATGGTTCCCTCATCAAGATAATCAAGCTCGCTTCCAATTGGAATACCATAACCAAGGTGAGAAATTTTTAAGTTAAATTCTTGCAATAAATCAACTAAATAATGAGCAGTGTTTTGCCCGTCAATTGTTGCCGATGTTGCAATAATAATTTCCGAAAAATTTTGATTTTTAACCCGAGAAATTAGTGAATTTATATTCAAATCTTCAATTGTTTTGCCATTAATTGCCGACAAATTTCCACCCAAAACATGATATTTTCCTTTATATGTTTTTGATTTTTCAATTGCCCACAAATCTTCAACCTCTTCAACTACACACAGCAAATCTGATATTCTTGACTCATCTTGACAAATTGAGCAAATATCGCCTTCATCAATATTTCCGCAGATTTGGCAATTTTTTATTTTATTATTAAGTTCATTCAATAAATTTATTAAAGGAATTAAAATTTTTTCTTTATTCAAAGCCAAATGCAAAATAATTTTTTTGGCAATTCTAGGCCCCATTGACGGGAGTTTGGCAATTATTTTAGTTAAATTTTCGATGATATTATTCTTCATTATAAATTTATTTTCTTAAGCCACAATCAGCATAAACCTTGTATTTAAAGGTGGTAAGTTGCTCTAAGCCAACCGGCCCTCTGGCATGAAGTTTTCCAGTTGCAATTCCAACCTCACCTCCAAGCCCAAATTCATTGCCATCCGCAAATTGCGTGGAGGCATTATGCATAACAATGGCCGAATCAACTTCATTTTGAAATTTTTGTGCCATATATTTATTTTCAGTTATAATTGATTCAGTGTGTGATGAGCCATATTTAGAGATATGCTCGATGGCTTCTTCAATATTTTTGACAATTTTTACTGATAAAATTTTATCTAAATATTCCAAATAATAATCTTTTTCCTTAGCCAATTTAATTCTTGGATCAATTTTTATAGCATCTTTAGAGCCACGAATTTCACAGTCGCAAGCAAATAAATCATTCAAAACTTTTGGTAAAAAATCTTTGGCAATTTTTTTATCAATTAACAAAGATTCGGTTGCTCCGCAAATTCCAACTCTTCGAAGCTTTGCGTTAAAAAGGATTTTTTTAGCTTTTTCTAAATTAGCATCTTGATGAATATAGGTATGACAATTACCGTCAAGATGTTTAAAAATTGGAATTTTAGTTTGCTTCGAAATAGCGTTAATCAAATCCTTTCCGCCCCTTGGAATAACCACATCAATTAAATTATCTTGTTGTAAAATTTGTTTTAAAAAATTTCTATCAGTATTTTCAATGAAAGTAACGGCATTGACATCAAGCGAAAAATAATCTAACGCCTCTTGATAAATTTTGGCAATTGCTTTTGAACTTAAAACCGATTCTGAACCAGCGCGTAAAATTACCGCATTACCGGATTTAATTGCCAATGCCGAAATATCCGAAGTAACATTAGGACGAGATTCGTAAATCGCTAACAAAACCCCAATTGGCGTTGAAACTCTTTTGATATTTAAACCATTTTCGCGATTGGTTTCATATAAAATTTTTCCAACTGGATCTGGCAATAAAATTAAATCCTCAACCGATTTAATAATGCCGTCAATTCTGATATTATTTAAATGAAGTCTATCGATTTTGGCAGAATTTAGACCTGATTTTAAAGCATTTTCAACATCAATTTTATTTTGTTCAATTATATATTCTCGGTTTTTTTCAAATAGCGTAATAACCATTTTTAAAATATTATTTTTAAGCTCGCTCGAAGCTAAGGCTATTAATTTGGAGGCAATTTTTGAATTTGTACAAATTTTTAATATTTGTTTCTTGTGATTCATAAAAAGGATAAAAATTTAATTAAATTTGAAAAGAATATAATTCCCATCATTGAAATAATTGCAAGCGCCAATATGGTTAAAATTAAATTTGGGTTAAAGTCTACTATTTTGGCATTATTTTTGATATTATCCAAATTCATATTCGCAAAATTATCATCTATTTTTGCATTAAATAACATAAAAATTTTATATGAATAAAAAGATAAAAATACAAAATTAATCACAAAAATAATTAACGCTAAATAATCTTTTTTAAGCAAAATTGATTTTGCCAAATAAAATTTATCAACCATTGATAATACTGGGGCTATACCAATTAAAGAAATGAAAGAAAAATACAATAAAAGACAAGTTATGGGCATAAATTTAAATATAGATTTATGATTTTTTAATGCCGATTTTTCAAAAAAAAGTTCAAAATTTGCAAAACATAAAAATATCATGACCAAATTCAAAGTAAATGAAATGGTGGCGATAAATGAATAGTTAAATTTGTTCGCTAATTGCACCAAAATAGTTAAAATATAAAAACTAAATTGGTTTACCAAAAGAAGATGCAAAGAGGTTTTTAAATCTTTTTTCTTAATCAGCAAAAAGCTGGTGATTATCATGTTTAATAAGATAATTATTTCAAAAAAGACTAACCCAAATTTTTTTGCTAATAATCCAAATCCCTTGAGACCAAAAATATAATTAATAATTTTTAAAAATACAAAACTGCTGGCAAAGCAATAGGTTAATAAAAATAAAATTACGATAATAATACTGTCGAATTTAACATTTTTAAAAAATAGATAATATGGCATTAATATCGACAAAAATAATCCAAAAAAGAATAATAAAAAGATAAAACCAAATAAATTTTCATTATAATTTAAAGGCACAATTATATTTTCAACAAATTCAAGTTGAGAGTTGGTTTTAAAGGTCAGAATCATTGCCAAAAAAATCAAAAAGCTTTCGATGTAAAGAGAAAAAGAGAAGAATTTTGTTAATTTTGATTCATCAAAATTTAAAAATTTTTGACTAAAAAAATTACATTCAATAATTAGGCAAATGTAAAAGAATAAAATGGTGAATAAATTTTTACTTAAAACCAATAAATTAATTGTGGCGATTATTAAAATAACAAATTCCTTAAAATCATTTTTATTATCAGCAAAGGAAATTCTTAAATAAGCACTTAAATAAAAGGCTAAAACTGTCCAAATTATAGCCAATAAATACAAAAAAATAATACTAATTTTATCGGCATAAATTGATAGCGAAACAAACCTGATTGCTTCAGAAATAACGATTTCATAATTATTATTTGATAAGATTTTTGTTGATTCAATTAGGTTGATAAAATACAAAATCGGAAATAAACAAAAACAAAAATTATAAAATTTTTTAAACTCGGCAAAAAAGCGCAAAGCAAACCAAGAGATAAGAGGAAAAAAAGCCAAAATAAATAAAAAAAATTGACCCTGATTCATAAATTTTATATTGAATTAGATAGTAAAAATACCGCAAATCTGGATGCCAAATTATTAACTGCTCCGGCCGAAAATACATTAATATAAATCGCCACAATTAATATCCAAAATACAAAAATTTGGTAAAAATTATTTTCAATTTTTACAGATTCATCGACCTTAATTAAATTTTTACTTCCCGCCGAATTTATGATTCTAACCGCTATTCTAAAATGCACAAAATTTGAAAAAATCAAAGCCAAAATCATCATCAAATTAATACCAATCTTGAACGAAGCCAAGCCAATATAAAAATATCCAAAAAATAAAAAAGTAAAGGGCAATCCTGCAATAAAAATTACCACAAATTTAATCGGAATTGCTACTAATGGATTATGTTTCATAATGTGATATAAAGCCTTTAAAGATGAAGTTTTAAAAATATTTTTTTGAAAGCTGGCATATAAAAAAATGAAAAAATTAACCAAAGAAAAATTTAACAAAAAGAAGAATAAAGCCTGCATTGACTCAACAGTTTGCATTCCGATTGCCGAAATAATAAATCCTAAATTATTAATCGAAAAATAAGCGCAAATTACCTTGAGATGATGCTCTTTTAGAAGCTTCAATGAGCTATATATTATTAAAATAAATCCTGAAAAAACCATCAAATTTGCAAATTGATATTGAGTAAATAAAAAATTATGACCAAAGAAAAAATAAATAAATTTCATAACCAAATATATCCCAAGCAGAATCTTGATAAAAAAGGCATCAATTATAATAAAGCTAGCAATAACACTCGAACTTTTAATTTTTTGAAAATATTGCCAAATTGGAAAAAACTTAAATATAAAGGCAATTGAAATCAAAATTAAAATATCAATCATGATCCAGAAATTAGTGGCGGGTAATAAAAATAAATTATCAGCAATTTTTTCAAAATTTAATTCACCAAAAATTAAATAAATTGAAAAGAAACAAATCAAGATTAACATCGAAGAACATGTGCTCAAGCAAAAATTTTGAAATGAAATATTTAATAATTTTTTGTTAAAAGAAATTGTAGCTATGGAAAAAAAGGCGAAGCTGTATATTTCAATAAAAAAGAATAGATTAAATAAATTATTTGCCAAAATTAAGGCAATTAAACTAAAAATTTTTAGTAAAAAAACTGAATAAAAATTGGCGTGATGCCTTGAATTTAAAATAACATCAATATCTTTTTTAAAAAAGATAATTACCAAAAATTCTAAAAAGATTACGATTGATAATATAATAATTCCAAGCAAATCAAGCGAAAATTCTAATGCCAGTGAAACAATTGACAATTCAAAGTCGCTAGCAATTTTTTCATAGATTAAAACATCTGGAAAGATTTTTAAAATCAATGCAAAAATCAAAAGAAAACTAAAAATTGTAATGTTAAAACAAAAATTTTTATTCGGAAAAATTTGGCAAGTTAAAGAAGCAAATAAAGGGAAGAAAATCAATAAATAAATGTTTGAAATTACACCGATTTCCATTAAATTTTTTTAAAATTTGCGTCTTATTTTGAATTATCAATTAATTCAACAAATTCCTTAAATAGATAAAAACTATCGCTTGGACCAGGTGAACTTTCGGGATGATATTGAACCGAAAAAGCTGGGCAATCATTAAGTTTTATCCCTTCAATTGAGCCGTCAAATAATGAAATATGAGTTATTTCAACATTTTTAGGTAAGGAATCTTTGTCAACGCAAAATCCGTGATTTTGACTAGTAATTTCGACTTTGGAATTTTTTAAATTTTGCACAGGGTGATTAGCTCCACGATGACCTTGTGGCATTTTTTTGGTTTTAGCTCCACTGGATAATGCCAAAAGCTGGTGACCCAAACAAATTCCAAAAAGTGGAATTTTTTGTTCTAATATTTTTTGAATGGTGGCAATCGCATATTTTCCAGTTTCTGCAGGGTCGCCCGGACCATTTGATAAAAACACTCCATCTGGTTGATACTTAATAATCTCGTCAAATGTGGCGTCAGCAGGGACGATTTTAACATCGCAACCAACCTCATTTAAACATCTTAGAATATTCAATTTAGCACCATAATCAATGGCAACAACCTTGTATTTTTTTTCATTATTTTGATTATAAATATTTTGATTTTGCACCCATTTAGACTCCCCATTCCAATTGTAATGCTTATTTTCGCTAGCTTTTAAAGCTAATTCAACACCATTAAGATCGGTGGCAATTTTAATTTTATTTGAAACCTGTTCAATTAGTTTTTCATCAAGATTTTTTTGATAAATTATCGCAACATTTTTGGCTCCATCTTTACGAATTTTCTGAGTTATAAAACGGGTGTCAACTCCACAAATTCCGGTTAGATTATTTTCTTTAAGCCAATCCTTAAAGTGATTAATTGACCTATAATTTGAAGGATTTGTGATGTCATCACGAATTATTAAACCCGACGCCCTAACCTTTTTGGCTTCGATGTCATTATTATTTACCCCAATATTGCCGATATGGGGAAAGGTAAAGTTAATAATTTGACCAAAATAAGATGGGTCTGTAAGAATTTCTTGATATCCGGTAATTGAAGTATTGAAGCAAATTTCAGCAATAACTTCGCCAAAATTTCCTATACCATAACCATAAAATTTAGTGCCGTCAGCAAAAATTAAAACCGCGTCCTTGTTTTTTTTATAAGAACCCTCTAAATAAAAACCTTTTGAAGAAAAAGCCTCTGAATTTTCCATATTTGCCAAACTTTAAATATTGTAAAAATTATTTGTACAATTAAATTTTAATTTAATTTAAAATTAAATGAATTATTATTAACGAAATATCTTAAATTTAATTTATAAAACTGCAATCATCAAATTAGACAATGACAAAAAAAATTTCCAAAAATCAAAATAAAGAAAATTTTCTTGGGCAAAAAACCAAATATAATTTAACAAATCCTCATCAAAACATTTTGGAAGGGGTCAAAAATCCTCATACCGATATTGATTATTCGATTAAATTAACCTGCCCTGAATTTACCTCTATTTGTCCAATAACCTCACAACCGGATTTTGCCCATATCATTATTGACTATGTTCCAAATCAAAAAATTGTAGAAAGTAAATCACTCAAGCTTTATCTATTTTCTTACCGTAATCATGGCGCTTTTCACGAAGATTGCACCATTCAAATTGCCAAGGATATAATTAATTGCATCAAGCCTAAATGGCTGAGAATTTCAGGATTCTGGTTTCCAAGAGGCGGTATTCCAATTGATATTTTCTATGAAAATGGCGTATTGCCAAAAAATATTTTCATCAAAGAAAATAATTCCTACAATTACATAGCAAGGAGTTAAATTGATAATTAATGTTCCAAATTTTAATCCCGTAGCCTTTTCTTTATCGATTATCGAAGTTAGGTGGTATTCACTCGCTTATATTTTTGGAATATTATATTCTTATCAGTTTTTAAAATTTTCTAACAAAAAATATAATTTTATTTCTCTTAAAGCCCTTGATGATTGGATGCTCTACGCCATTTTATCGATATTAATAGGCGGAAGAGCTGGCTATGTTTTATTTTATAACCTGCCGTTTTTTCTGGAAAATCCTCAAGAAATATTGGCATTTTGGCGAGGTGGCATGTCTTTTC
>JALREU010000045.1 GCA_023256705.1 Rickettsiales bacterium | reverse complement strand
CTCTTTTGGCTCGCTGATTTCTTCGCTTTCATTGATATTATTTAAGCTCGGATTAATTTTTAAATCAACTTCATTTTTAACAGCAATATCTGCCTTTATTTCTTCTAAAGCTGGTTGTTCATTTTTAACAGCAATATCTGCCTTTATTTCTTCTAAAGCTGGTTGTTCATTTACAACGGAATTTGTTTGATTAAGCACTAAATCAGCTGGTTTTTCTATATTTTTTTCGGTAATGGAATTATCGTTATTATCTTCTAAATCTAATGAGGATTCAGTGGTTTTTTGCTCAATTTCATTGAAATATTTTAAAGTAGGAGAAAAATTCAATGATGTATTTGCTGAAATTTTGCTACGCAGTTCATGGAAATTATCTTCAGGCTCTTCATTTGGTTTTTGAGGGGTTGGTTGAGTTTCTTGTTGTGGCGGATTTAAATTTTGATTTAAAGTGACTATTTCATCAATCAAATCATTTGTTTTGGTTTCGATAGATAAATTATTATCTGGGATTTTCACCTCGCTTAAATTTTCTTGATTTTCTATTTCATTATTTTTGACAACCTCTTCAATATCATTTTTCTCTTCATTGACTGGATTTATTGGCAATTCTTCTAGCTTTTCAGTTGGGCTTGAAGGGCTTGCAATTGCTGGCTGAGTATCATTTGGTTTTTTATCGGTCAAATCAAGATCTTCAATTTTAATTTCTGGCTTTTGTTGTTTCTTTTTTTGCTCAAGTTCAGCTTCTAACTTTTGAAGCTCTAATTCAATTGGGTCAATTTTAGGTTCTGGTGTTTGAGGATTTTGCGCTGGTGAAATATTTGAATTTTGCTCTTGAGGTTTGATTTCTTCAAGATCTTCTTCGCTATTTTCTTCATCAATTTCTGCTGAATTAACCTCTTTTAAATTGGTTTTATTATTGATTTTTTGCGATATATTTTTGACATTAACAGACTCGTCATCAAGATCTTTTTGTGACTCATTTTCTACTTCCTCATGATTATCATGATTGTTATTGTCAATATTATCAATATTTTTGAGACCCTCAAATAACTCGGTTTTTTCAGAATTATTTGTGGCTTGGGGTATGTCTTTTGAATTGTCGGCAAAATAATTTTGTGTAGGTTTTTTTTCTGAGTCATCGTTAGATTTTGGCAATTTACCAAGCTTTAATTTTATTGCCTCCAATAGGCTAGATGAACTGGTTTTTTCTGACATTAACAAAATTAAAAATTATTAAAAATTTACCTCGAATAATATTCATAATTTTTAAATATTATTTCAATCAATTTTTTTATTTATTTTAAAAAAAATTAATTTTGTTTTTAAATAAATTTGCTCTCTTGTTTATTTTATTATTTTGTTTTAAAATTAAGAAAATTTAATTTCACAATAAATATGTTTAAAATAGCCATAATTGGGCGCCCAAATGTTGGAAAATCCACTTTTTTTAATCGTCTTGTTGGCAAAAATTTTGCCATTACCGCCGATATTCCTGGAGTCACCAGAGATCGCAAAGAAGCCACTGCCAAGCTTGGACCACTTGAATTTATTGCCATTGACACCGCAGGTTTAGAAAATGAAATCACCAACAATTCTCTTGAACAAAGAATGGTTGAGCAAACTCATTTAGCCATAGATGATGCCGATTTATGTTTATTTGTAGTTGATGGAAGGGCTGGGGTCAATAACACCGATTATTATTTTGCCAATATTTTAAGAAAATTAAAAAAACCAACTTTTTTAATTGCTAATAAATGCGAAAATTTTAACCATAATTTCTTTGATAGCGAATTTTATAAATTAGGTTTTGGCAAACCAATTGCCATTTCGGCCGAACATAAAATCGGCTTTGGCGATCTTTATGATGCAATTGCGCCTGAAATTGAAAAATATCAAAAAAATTTCGGCGAATTGGAAATAGAAATTAAAGATGAAGTGCCAAATGAAACCGCTTTAGACGATGAAAATGATTTACCAGAAGATGATAAAAATCATTTATTTCAAATTGCAGTAATCGGCAGGCCAAATGCTGGAAAATCGAGTTTTTTAAACAAAGTTTTAGGAAAAGACCGACTTATAACTGGGCCTGAAGCTGGCATTACTAGAGATGCCATCGCCATCGACCATCTATATAAAAATATCCCAATTCGCTTTATCGATACTGCAGGAATTCGCAAAAAAAGCGCCATCAATAAAGAATTGGAAAAGTTATCAAGTCTCGATAGTTTTCGTGCTCTTCGATTTGCCCAAATTGCAATTTTAATGATTGATGCCAATTGTTTTTTAGATCACCAAGACTTAGCCTTGGCGGGACAAGTATTAAAAGAGGGTCGAGGTTTGGTTTTTGCTATCAATAAAATTGATGAGGTGAAGGGTGATAAAGAAGTTTTTATGCGACAAGTGCGTACGCAACTTCAAGAATTATTACCCGAAATTTCTGGGGCGCCGATTTTAGGAGTATCTGCTAAAACTGGCTATAATGTTGAAAAAATCATCGATTTGGCAATTGAAACTCACAAGCAATGGAGCAAATATATTCCAACTTCAAAATTGATGGAGTGGCTTAAATATGCACAATCACAACATTCGCCTCAGCTTTATAAGGGTCGTAATGTAAATTTGAAATATGTAACTCAAATTAAAAGACGCCCACCAACTTTTGCAGTTTTCACTAATTATCCAAAGGCTCTTGAAGGAGGATATCAACGCTATTTAGTAAAAAATTTACGCGAATATTTTAATCTAAATTTAACCCCTATTCGCTTATATTTAAGAAAAAGTGAAAATCCATTTGCCGATAAAAAAGAAAAAAACTTTTCTAAAAAACTTCATGTTAAAAAAAGCTAAATTATTTTAGGCATATTTTATTTTCCAGCTGGTAATTTCGTCAATCGCCCTTTGGCTGTAGGCATTTTTTCTATCATCTTTTTTGATATTATTTGATAATGGCTCAAACAAGCCAAAATTAACATTCATCGGCTGATAAGAATTATTGGCGGTGACAATTCTTTGATTAGAATCTGGCGAGATATGATTTAGCAAGCTTCCAATCGCAGTTTTATTTGATGGTCGATGAATATTTGATAGATTATTCTTTAAATCATGAGCAATAAAAATACCCGTAATCAACCCCATCGAAGCCGACTCAACATAGCCCTCAACACCCGTAATTTGCCCAGCGAAATAAATATTTGGCGATGATTTAAAGCGTCCAAATTCGTCAAGCAAATTTGGCGAGTTAATAAAGCAATTACGATGAATACCGCCAAGCCTTGCAAATTCGGCATTTTCAAGACTTGGAATCATTCGAAAAACTCGTTGTTGTTCGCCATAGGTCATTTTTGTTTGAAAGCCAACCATATTATAAATTGACCCAGAAGCATTGTCTTGTCTAAGCTGAACTACGGCATAAGGTTTTTCTTTGCGATCTTTTAATTTGGTTAAGGCGGGAGATTTTGGAAAATGCGGATTGGTTAAGCCAACTGGCTTGAGTGGACCAAATCGTAAAACATCTTCACCTCTTTTTGCCATTTCTTCAATTGGAAGACAGCCATCAAAATATGGGGTGTTGGTTTCCCATTCTTTAAATTCAATTTTTTTAGAATTAAGAATTTCTTGCACTAAATTTTGATATTGTTCCTTATTTAATGGGCAATTGATGTAATCAGCGCCCTCGCCTTTGTCGTATCTTGATTGAAACCATGCCACATCAAAATTAATTGAATCCTTGAAAATAATTGGAGCGATGGCATCAAAAAAAGCCAGATTTTCTTGATTGGTGTGTTTTAAAATTTGTGTAGTTAAACTTTCGGTGGTTAGCGGTCCAGAGGCTATAACCCATATTTGCGAGCTATTAAACGGAATTTCCAAAACCTCTTGGCGAATAATTTTGACTTTGTTGGTAGCCAATAATTTTTCTTCAATAAATTTTGAAAACCCCTCGCGGTCTACTGCTAAAGCACTTCCCGCTGGAACCTTATTAGCATCTCCTGCCATCATTATTAGTGAATTTAAGATTCGCATTTCTTGATGAAGCAAACCAATGGCGGTGGTAATTTCATCACTGCGAAGCGAGTTTGAGCATACTAATTCTGCTAAATTTTCGGTGCGATGAGCAAAAGTTTTACGATTTTCATTGCGATATTCATATAAATTTACTGCGATATTTCTATTAGCTAATTGCCATGCTAGCTCGCTTCCAGCCAAGCCAGCACCCACAATATTTACTTCAAAAATTGAATTCATAATTTTATTTTTTACATTAAAAAACCTCGTGATAATTATATCACGAGGTGATTTAAATTAAAATCTTTTAATCTTAATTTGAATTTTGTTTTTTAATTTTCTCAAGATTAGCTTTACCAACCTTATCAAATTTATAATAATAAACTAACTCTCTTTGGTTGATTGTGTTGGCATCAATAATTGCTTCTGGGATGCCCCATATCGGAGAAATCGGCCATGTTAAAAGATTGAGGGTTCCATATAGATAATGATTAGAATCTCCGCCATTTCCTGATGCTAAATAAAAATTACCAAACCCAGGTAAGATATTTAACAATCCAGCCATAAATGGCTTAGCCACTGGCTCTTCGTCAGTTTCTCTTATTCCATAAGATTTTAATTCTCGCAAATCTTCTTTTTCAGATTTTGTTAAATGTGTACATGATGATAAAAATAAAGAAAGTAAGATTAAAGAAATTATCTTTTTCATATTTTTAAAAAATTGAGTTAATAAATTTAATTCTAAGTTATAGGTAAAAAAAAATAAGTCAAATTTTATTTTTAAAAAGGCAGTCCTAAGGCTCTGGAGCGAGCTGATTTTGGTTGCATTAAAGGGTTATTATCCATTCCCACCATTCCTTCAAAAGCTTGATTTGGATTGTTGCTAGGCGCTCCGCCTACTCCAAACATTTGTGAAGGATCAATTCCTGCCATTGGTTCATTGGTTTGACTCAGCATTGGTTGCGGTGGTGTAGCATAGGATGGAAGCTGTTGAACTGATGGAACTGGATAAGAAGGTGCGGGTGATTGTTGACTAAAATTCGGTGTTGAAGAAAAATTATTTGGCATAGCCTGATCAAAATTTTGCAGCCTCTTGACCCCCTTATCATTTGGCAATACCGATGAATTCTTGGCAGAACCATTGGTATAAGTTTCCATGTTGTAAACACAAACAATATCACTTCCATTACGAAGAGTAAATTGTGGCGCCACCTTTTCCACTATCATATATTTTCCAGCTATACGATAATTGACAATGGTTTCATAGCCCTCGGAGTCAACAGAATAAATTGCTGGAGCTTCGGAATTTTTGTTGGCAAATTCTAAATATGTAAAAATTCCATCATCAAAAACTTTAGAAGGAGCAATAATTCTTTCGCCAGTATATTGATAATTGAAATTATATGATGATAAATCGCGCAAATCAGGTTCATCTGGCGCTGGAGTTTTAGAGAATTCAACGATATTTTTATCTTTCTCATCTGGATAAAGAAATTTAACTACAAAAATCAAATCCTTATCGCCCATGCCCTTTGCTTCTTTGGCAACTAACTCAAAATGATAAACTCTTTTGGTGGTTAAAACTGTCATGTTGGTTTCAGAATTATCTTCGCCAACGGGCTTCAAAAACAAGCGGTTATCCAGAGTTTCAACTAGCCATAGGGTTGGGTTTCCCATTGATATGGTATTGATTACCTCTCCGCCCTCAAATTCAATGAAGCCTTGATAGGTATAATGTCCGAAATAGCGATATAATTCATTTGGATTATAAACATAGCTTCTAAATTTTTTTTCTGAACCCAAATATCTTGGAAGTTGTGCTCCAATGGTTGGTTTGCAATTTAGCAAAGTGATAAAAAAAATAAAAAATATTTTTTGCAATAAATTGTGGTTTTTTTTCATAGAATTCTAATCATTAATTTTGTATAAAATATATTTATTAACCATAAAATTTAAATTTGGTTGAAAATCATTTTTATAAATTGGCTGATATTCGTAATTAATTTTTGCTAAAAAATTTTCAATTGTCGAGATATTATTGCCAAAATCATCAATGTAATGCAAAATGCCCTGAAACCTTATATCTGCTTGATATGGAATCGGTGAAATTATAAAATATAATAATTTTTGAGCAATATTTGTTGGCTCCTTACGATAAAATTTAATATTGTTTATTCTTACAGTCTTAAAATAATTTTTACCAAAATATTGAATTGGACCAGAGCGATTTTCTTTTGACATAATTTTTTGGAAATTTTTATATTCCAAAAAAGAGGAATTGTTTTTTACAACAGAAAATTTTAAATTTAAGTCAGTCACATTTCCTTTTCTAAAATCAAACTCTTCGCGATCTTTGATATATTTAACTAGCAAAAATTTAATTACCGAATCATCGAAATTTTGAATATTTGCATCGTAATTTGCCTCACCTTTTTTAGGTTTTATTTTAACTAGATTTACATCATATGGACCAATATCGTCCTTGGCTTGAATGTAAATTGGCTGAACAATTCTTAACGGAAAAATTGCCAAATTAATTTGATAAATTATAAACATCAATATTGTTAAAACACTTATTGCGATAAATAAATAAGTTCTATCACAAATCGGGCTTATATATCGAAAAAAATACCAATCTTTGGCGTCATCAAAATATTTAGAAGTGTGAATACTATCGCGAATAAATTCATTATATTCGGCCTCAATTTCTTGATCCTTAGATATTACATTAGTCTTGATAAATTTATCATTTTTCATTATTTAATTTCAATAATTGAATTTGCTTTAATTAAATTAATATTATCGGTCATTTTCAAGATTGCCTTATCGATAATATTTGGTTCAATACCCCTAAAAACCAGAGAAGTTCCGCCTTCAAACGGATAGCTTCCAATTGATAAATTCGGATATTCATTTTGTAAATTTGTTAAATCCTTAGCAATAATACTTTCGGTTAAATTGATTATAATTTCTTTTGAAAAAACCTTATTGCCATATTTCAATTTAGTTTTGCAACAATAAAACATTGCTTGAAAAATTTTTGGCACCCCCGCCAAAACAAAAACATTTTCTATAAAAAATCCTGGAGCCGAAGAAACGGGATTGTCGAGAAGAGATGCAAATTCAGGCACCATGGCCATTTTTAATCGAGCTTCATTGACATTATCCTTGCCATAAAATTGAAAAAGAATTTCTTGGGCTTTGGGGTTCAAAATTAATTTTTGATTAAAAGCTTTGGCAATCGCTAATGAAGTAATATCGTCGTGAGTTGGGCCAATTCCACCTGAAGTAAAAACATAATCATATTTATTTTTTAAGGCGCAAACTGCTTCAATAATTTCACTTTCAAAATCACCAACCACTCGAACTTCCTTCAATATAATGCCAAGATCGTTTAAGTTTTTTGCCAAGAAATTTATATTTAAATCAGCGGTTCTGCCTGAAAGAATCTCATCTCCAATCACAAGAAAACCTGCGGTTACAATATTAATTTGTGACATAAAGCATTATTAAAGTTATAAAAAATTTACTCTTATAAAAATATAAAACTAAATAAAAAATTAAAGAGATTTTTTTAATTAAAAGCTAAATCAAATAAAAACATAGTCAAATTGTCTCTAATTTTTGAATTTTTACAACCAGTCACCACTGAAAAATATCTTTTAGAATTTTTGCTTGCAACCCCAACCAAATTAAATCCCGCTTTTGATGTGTAGCCAGTTTTCATGCCTTCTGAGCCTTCATAATTTTGCAAAAAACGATTCGAAGTTTTATAAACCCTGCTTCCAATAGAATATTCTTTTAAGGCAAATAAATTATAATATTGAGGAAAATCTTTTTTTAATCTAATAGCTAATTTTGCCAAATCCTTTGCGGTAGAATATTGTCCTTCATAATGTAGTCCAGAAGCGTTTCGAAACGAAGTGTTATTTAAGCCAAGAATTAAAGCTTTTTCGTTCATTTTTCTGACAAAATCCCACTCGCTTCCAGCAATTTTTTCTGCCAAAATGATGGCATTTTCATTAAATGAACGAACCAAAAGACCCTTCAAAGCGTCTTCCACATTAGTTTTGTCACCCTCTTTGGCAAATAAAGTGTTGACCTTATTTACTGCTGAAATTTCTGAGGCATAAGCGGAATATTCGAGGGTTTCATCAATTTGAATTTGATTTTTTTTCAAAGCTTCAAAAACCAAATAAGCTGTCATCATTTTAGTAAGCGAGGCTGGATATATTAGTTTATCCGCTTGATTTTGAAATAATATTTTACCATTTTCATCGACTAATAAAAGGCTTCCTTCTCTTGAGCATGGGTCAATTAAATTGGCATTGGCTTCAATTGAAAAAAAACTAATAAATGAAAAGAATATAATCAAAAATTTCATATTTTTAAAATTTCATTTAAAGCATTTTTAATTGGATTTTCAATCCGATTAAGTCCAAGCATTTCAAAGCTTTGATTGGCTTGATTAATTTGTTCATCAATTAAATTTTTATTGTTCAATAATTCTAAAATTTTTGGATAAATTTTGTTGGCATCGCAATCAAATTGCAAAAATTCTGGTATAATTTCTCGATTTTGCAGGAGATTCAAAAGATTGGCAAATTTAATTTTTACCATTTTCTTTACCAGATAATAACTCAAAATATTAATTTTATAAGCAATTATTAATGGTATATGGTGAAGCGAGATTTCGAGGGTGTTGGTTCCTGATTTTGCCAAGGCAAAATCTACGACCATAAATATCTTTTTTTTCGTCAAATTATCATCAATTAAAAAATATTTTACCTGTAAATTTTTAGCCAAATTTTCTATTAAATCTTTGGTTTTTTTAACAACTGGAATAAAAACAATTAAATCTGGAAAATTTTGTTTTAACCTATTGATAGTTTCAATGAATACAGGAAATATCTTGTTAACTTCAGAAATTCTACTGCCGGGGGTTAATAAGAATAACTTATTATTTTGATTAAATTGATAAGTTTTACTTAACTCGGTTTTAATTAATTCTTGATTTGAAAAATCTGGCTTGTCATTGATAAGAGGGTGTCCAATAAAAATGGTTTTTAGCCCATATTTTTCAAAATAAGGTGGCTCAAATGGCAAAATTGCTAAGAGTAAATCATAAATTTTAGCAATTTTTTTGGCACGATTTTCTCGATATGCCCAAACTGACGGCGCAATTAAGTGAACTTTTTTACATTTAGAAAAATAACTATTTTTTTTAAGTTTTTTCATAACTCGAAAGCAAAAATCAGGCGAATCTATTGTAATAATAATGTCAGGCTGAAATTCTAAAATTTTTTGATAAGTAAAATTTATTCGAGAAATTATTTTAGGCAAATGTGCAATTACCTCAACAAAACCCATTACAGCCAAATCTTCCATCGGAAAAATTGAAGTAAAATTTTGGGCTTGCATCAATTGACCACCAACTCCAGTTAGCTCATATTTATAGTTATTATTTTTATTAATTTCTGTTAATAATTTTGCTCCAAGCATATCTCCAGATGCCTCGGTAGCTATTACAAAAATTTTCTTAATTGCGGTCATAAATTTTTTTGCCAAATAATTTTTTTATTATAATATTTATTTAATAACATTTCATTTTTAATTTAAACCTTTTTTTATGAACAGAAAAATAGCCGTCGCTGGAGCAACTGGAAATGTTGGTCGCGAAATTTTAAATTTACTTCACGAAAGAAAATTCCCAGCATCTGAAGTGGTTGCCCTTGCCTCACCTAACTCAGCTGGAAAAAAAATTTCTTATGGAAATTCAACTTTAGTCGTTAAATCCCTAGAAGATTACGATTTTAAAGGAACTTCAATTGCATTATTTTCACCCGGTGGAAAAATCTCCGCTATTCATGCCCCAAGAGCTGGAAAGGCTGGTTGCGTTGTTATCGACAACACTTCACATTTTAGAATGGACGAAGATGTTCCCTTAATTGTTCCAGAAGTCAATCCAGAAGCAATTGCGGATTATAAAAAACGCAACATTATTGCCAATCCAAATTGTTCAACTATTCAAATGGTTGTTGCCTTGAAGCCTCTTCACGATATTGCTAAAATTAAAAGAGTGGTTGTTTCAACTTATCAAGCAGTTTCTGGAGCTGGTAAAGAAGCAATGGATGAGCTTTTTAACTCAACCAAAAAGATTTACGAAAATCAACAATTAGAGCCAAAAAAATTCTCTAAAAGAATTGCTTTTAATGTGATTCCGCAAATTGATGTCTTTATGGATGATGGCGTCACTAAAGAAGAGTGGAAAATGAAAGTTGAAACCAAAAAAATTCTCGATTCTAAAATCGAGGTTGAAGCCACTTGTGTTCGTGTTCCAGTTTTCAATTCGCATTCAGAATCAGTAAATATTGAGTTTGAAAATCCAATTACTCCAGCTCAGGCTCGCAAGGCGCTTGAAAAAACTGACGGTGTTTTGGTAATTGACAATCCAAAAGAAATGAAGTTCGTAACTCCAATTGAAGTTTCTACCA